>NZ_JBHUAF010000235.1:0-13145 GCF_042789895.1 Kitasatospora sp. NPDC056783 | reverse complement strand
GGAGAGTCGCGTACATGGATCACAAGGCCCTGGCACTGGAAATGCGTGGCCTGCGCGAACAGGTCACCGGGATCACCGACACCGCGGTCGCCGCCCGCGCGCCGTTCACCCCCGGGCCCGCCCTCCGATCGCGCGAACCGGCCACCGGGCCCGCCCGCTACGGCCACCTCGCCGCCCGCGCGCGCGTGCCCGTGCGCCTGGCCCCCGCCGGCCACGAGCACCGGTGGCGCCTGGAAGAGGACCACCACCCCGCCCCGACCGCCCCCCACCCCCGCCGGGCCTGGCCCGCCCCGCCACCCGCCCCGCCGCCGCCCGCCGCGCCGGCCACGACCTCTCCCCGGCCACGCCGCCCCGCCCCTGCCGCCCGCGCACCCTCACCCTCACCGCCGACCGCCTCACCCGCCACGCCCGGAGCGCCAGGAACACCCCGGCCCCCGCCCGCCGCCCGAGACACCCCCGGGCCACCCGGCGCGGGCACAGGAAGAGCCCCGCCACCATCCCCCTTCCCCGGGCCAGAAGCAGGGCACGGCGGCGGGGCCCCGCCCGCCCCGGCGGACACCGCCCGGGCCCGCGAACACCTCCACGAACTCCCGCCCGCACACCCGGCCCGGCCAGCGCCCGCAACGCCACACGCACACGCGGCGGACGGCGCACCCGCCGGCGCGGCAGGGCCGATCGGATGAGCGGATGACGAACCGGCCGTCGCTCCACGACGCCTGCGGGCCCGCAGGACACGTCCCCGCCCTGCTGGAGCGCTTCGCCGCCGACCCGGGCGGCCGGTGGTCCGAACTGACGGACCACCTGTGCCCGTACCCGGACACCGCCTACCCCGCGAGCTTCGCCGCACTGCCCCACCTGGCCCGCACCGCCACCGCCACGGCCCGCACCCCCGGCCGGCTCCACCCGGTCCTCCTGGCCGCCGGCGCCATCACCGCCCGCGCCGCCCCGCACGGCACACCCGGCGGCCCCCTGGAACGGTTCGCGGCCCCGATCGCCGTCCTCCACCGCCTCACCGACCAGGCCCTGCGCACCACCCACCGCGAACAGCCCTACACCGAACCGCTCCAGTGCCTGCTCTCCTTCGAGGGCGTCGAAGTCCGGGACCGCTGCCTGGAAGGCCTGCACACCGGCGAATACGACATCGACTGCCCCCACTGCGGCGTCCACCCGTGCGCCGCCTTCCACACCGAGGGTGTCTTCCACACCGGCGGCGCCTTCCGCACCGCCGACGACGACACAGGGCAGGACACCGACCGCACGCCGCCGCGCCCCGCCGCGCCGCACGCGCTGGAGGGCCTGGCCCGGCGCCTGCGCGAGCGGGCCCTCGCGGACGGGCACGAGGGGCCGGCCCGCGCGGTGACGTACCTGTTCGGGCACGCCTCCTGCCCCCACTGCGCGACCGCCTTCTCGCCCGCCGAGCGGGTGGCGGCGCGCTGGATCCCGTAGGTCCCCTCCGGGCGGCCGCGGCGGACCGGCCGGACAGGGCCTGGCGGGCGGCCCGTGCGCGGGGACCGCCGGCCGGCCCCGGGTGTGTGTGCTCAGGCGGCCAGGCCGAGGCCGGTGTGGCGGGCCGGGAGGACGGCGCGGGGGCGGCCCGCGAGGCTGCCGGCCGCCTGGGCCGGGGCGTGGCGCACCAGGTCGGCCTGGGCGAGGGAGAGCAGGCCGGCCAGGCCCAGCCCCAGGGCGCGGGCGGCGGCCGCCAGGACCTCGGAGGAGGCCTCCTTGCGGCCGCGTTCCAGCTCCGACAGGTACGGCACCGAGATCCGGGCGGCCTCGGCGACATCCTTCAACGTCCGCTCCTGGGCCAGCCGTTCACGCCGTAGCACGGCGCCGACGACATCGCGCCACAGCGGCTCGCGCGCCGCGGGCCGCTGCTGGGACGCCTTCGCGGGCAGGGGGACGACGCGGGCTTCGCCGGGCGCATGAGTGCTCACCCTCCTCAGCGTAGACGAGCACCCGCGCCGTGGCCGGGGCCCGTCCGAAGGGAAACCGCCCCCGCACCGCGCGCCGGCGCCCCGCCGCGCCACGCAACGCCCGCACCCGGGCCGCGCGGACCACGGCGAACGGCACCGCCGCGCCGCCTCACCGCGCCGGCTCACCGTGCCGCCTCACCGCGCCGCCTCACGGCACCGGCTCCTCACCGCCAGGCCCACGGGCGAACGACGCGAGGCGACCGGCGAACGCGACGACCAGGGCACGCAGTTCCTCGGGACGCTCGATCACGAACGGCCGGTCCAGCGCGGCGAGCACCGCCGGCAGCCAGTCCAGCCGCTCCGCCCGCAGCCCGACCCGCAGCCAGCGCTCCGCCGCCCGGTCCCGCCCCGCCACCGGCCCGGCCTCCTCCACGAGCTCCTCCACGACCGCCACACTCACCGGAAGACGCGCACGGACCTGCTCGACCGTCCCGTGGACCCGCAGCACCACCTCGTGCCGGTACCCGGCCCCGGCGAACCCCGACCGCACCCGCCGCGCCGCACCCGGCCCCGCGGGCATCTCGAACGAACCGGGCAGCACCCGCACCCACGCGATGCGGTCCAGCCGCAGCGTCCGGTCCTCACCGATCCCGGCGTCCCCGCCCGTCACGTACCACCGGCCCTCATGGGCGACGATCCCGTACGCGTGCAGCGTGCGCTCGCCGCACCGCCCGTCGCGGCCGGTGTAGCGGACGGAGACCGGCCGGCGGTGACGCACCGCATCGGCGAGGGCGAGCAGCACCTCGGCGTCCGGGCCCTCGAACCCGCCGGGGGCCCCCTCCGTGACGGCGAGAGCCTCCGCCGGCGCGTTCAGCCGGCCCGCGACGTGCCGGGGCAGCACCCGCCGGATCTTCGCCGACGCCGTCTCACCCGCCGTCCGCCGCGCGGCCGTCAGCCCCGTACGGCGTCCGGCGGCCAAGCCGAGCGGCACGGCCAGTGCCTCGTCCTCACCCGGCATCAGCGCAGGCAGGCGGTACCCGGGAGCGAGGCGGTACCCGCCGTAGCGCCCGCGCACCGGTTCCACGGGCACGTCCAGGTCGATCAGCCGGCCCACGGACCGCCGCACGGTGCGCCCCTCGACCCCGAGCCGCTCGGCCGGTTCGGCCACCGTCGGGGTGCCGCCCGACCGCAACAGTTCCAGGAGTGTCAGCACGCGGCCGGCGGGTCGGGACATGGGCGGCAATCCAGCGCGGACACAGGACCGGTTCCGTCCGCTGTTCCCCCTGGCCTGCGCAGTGCACGTTTCCAGCACAGCCAAGGGGACCTCCATGGACTTCGTCTCGATCCGCGTCATCACCGGCGACGTCGCGCGCCTCGTCGAGTTCCACGAGCGGGCCACGGGGGCGCGCGCGACGTGGGCCACCGAGGACTTCGCCGAACCCGGCACCGCGGGCGCCACCCCCGCGATCGCCGGCACCCGCACCGTCCCGCTGTCCGCCGGGCAGCGCCCGCCCGGCGGACAACCACAGCGTCATCACCGGGTTCCTCGTCGATGACGTGGACCGCGTCCACCGGGACCTGGCCGGCTTCGTCACCGGCTTCGTCGCCGGGCCCACGACGATGCCCTGGGGCAACCGGTCGCTGCTGGTGCGTGACCCCGACGGCAACCTGGTCAACTTCTTCACCCCCGTCACCCCGGCGGCCGTCGAGAAGTCCGCCCGCCGGCGCGGACACCCGGGCCATCGCGGTCACGGATACCGCCTCCTCGTCCTCTCGCACGGTCACCGGGAAGACGGCGGCGGGCGGCGGGCTGCGCCGAACGGGTTTCCGGGGCGGCCGGAACGCCGGCCCGGGGGCGGGCGCGGGGGATCCATGGGCCGCAGGGGCGCCTTTCCCCCTCGTGCGCCCCCGGAAAAGGAGAACAGTGATGCGTCGTCGAATCGCCCTGGCCGGGATGCTGGCCGCCGTCGGTGCGCTGGCCCTGGTGGTGCCCGCGCAGGCCGCCACGGGGACCCTGGTGGTCAACGGGGTGACGAAGCAGAATCCGGCACGGGGCTGTTACCCGGCCCTGTCGCCGGTCCTGGTGGAGAACCTCACGGACGCGAGGGTCGACGTGTACTCGGCGGCCGGCTGCCAGGGGACGGTGACCCGGCAGGTGGCGCCCGGGATGACGGCGGCGACGGTCGGGTTCAGCTACTTCGTCAACTGAGGCCGGGACAGGGACAGGGACGGGGGCGCGGGAAGCCGGCCCGGCCGGCTCCCCGCGCGGCGGCAGTGGTGGGTGCACGAATCTCGTTCGGGTGAACCGGCGGGCGCGGCGGTCGGGTCCGGCGCCCGTCCGGGTAGCAAGGCGTCGGGAGTGACGGGGCGCCGGCCGTGCCGGGGGCCTGTCACTCCCGGTGACGTCCCCTCCTTGTGAGTCCCGGAAAGGGAGTTCCCATGCGCATGCGCATCCGTCCGCGCGCGGCCCTCGTGGTCACCGCCGCCGTCCTCGCCCTGTCCTTCGTCAACCTCTCGACGGCCTCGGCGGCGCCGGGCGTCGTGATCCTGGAGAACGGCAGCGACTTCAAGCAGGTCCGGGACCCGCAGGGCGGCCAGTGCTACCCCGGGCTCGGCGCCGACACCGCGATCGCCAACCGGACCGGCGGCACCATCCTGCTGTTCCCCGACGGCAACTGCATGACCAGAATCCTCAACCCCCTGGGGCCGGGCGAGTTCCGGCCGGACGAGAACGTCGGCAGCTTCCTGGCCCTGGACTGACGGCCCCCCGCCCCACCCGCCCCGCCCCGCGGGGCGGCGGGGCGGGTGACCGGAGGCGGCTACGGGAGGTCCTGGCCGATGGCCCGCAGGACGTCGGCGAGCCACACCAGGTGGTACCCCAGGGCGCGGTCCTCGTCGGCGAGCAGGTCCCTCAGGTGCCGGCAGGACTCCGAGAGCTGTCCGATCGTCAGCTCGCCGGGCTTCCTGGTGACGTCGTACCGCTCGTCCGGGGGGACGGACCAGAAGTAGTCCTTGTCCAGGGTGACGGCGCCGCCGGCCGTGGCGGCCTCCACACGGCACATCAGCACGTCGAACGACCGGCGCAGCTCGGCGGGGGACACGGACAAGGGCTCATCGGTCATGCGCACCATTGTCGCCACCCTCCTCGCCCGCATCCAGCGCCGGGTGCGCCGCAGACTGCGCCAGACCACGGACGAACCCCGCCTGCGCGGCGCCCAGGCCGAACTGCTGATCCTGGTCCGGGACAACCCCGGACCGCGGATCTCGGAAGCCGCGGAGGAGCTGTGCCTGGCCGGCAACTCGGTGTCCACCCTCGCCAACCAGCTCGCCGCCCCCGGCCTGCTGCACCGCGAGAGCGACCCCGCCGACCGCCGGGCCACCCTCCTGCACGCCACCCCGCAGGCCCTCGAACGGACCGAGGCCTGGCGCCGGCGCCGCCGCGCGCTCATGAACGACACCGTCGCCGCCCTGCCCCCGGAAGACCGCGCCGCCCTGGACGCCGCCCTGCCCGCGCTGCGCCGGGTCGCCGACGGCCTGCGCACCCCGACCCCCCGCGCGGCCCTGGTCACCGGCAAGGCCTTCGCGGTCGGGGTCAAGGCCGTCCTCCAGGCGGCGGTGGTGGTCCTGATCGCCGCCGCCCTCGGCGTCGCGCTCACCTGGAACCCGCTGCGCCTGCTCGGGGTCGCGGCCGTCGTCGTACTGGGCTCGGCGTTCTTCTCCTGCCTGTCGACGGCCATCGCCGGCATCGTGCTCACCCGCGACCGCCTGATGGGCATCGGCCAGGCGATCACCATGCCGCTGTTCTTCGGCTCCAACGCCCTCCACCCGGTGGACCTGATGCCCGGCTGGCTCCAGGCCGTCAGCCGGGCCAACCCGCTCAGCTACCAGGTCGACGCGCTGCGCGGCCTGCTCATCGGCACACCCTCCCACCTGCCCCTGGACTTCGCCGTCCTCGTCCTCGCCGCCCTGGCCGGCATCGGCGCGGCCTCCGCACTGCTGGGCCGCCTCGCCCGCTGACCGCCCCCCGGCCCCCGGGCGGGCCGGTCGGCGGACCGCGGTCCACCGCCGTACGCCGGTACACAACGGTGGTCACGTACGCTCTCCGGCATGACGACGACAGCCCCGACCGGCCGCCGGGAACGGCGCAAACGCGAGACCCGCGACCGCATCCTCACCGCGGCCGTCGACCTGATCGTCGAACGCGGCTACGAGGCCACCACCTACGACCTCATCGCCGAACACGCCGACCTCGGACGCCAGACCGTCTTCAACCACTTCCCCCGCAAGGACGACCTCGTCTGCGCCTGGGTCCAGGACCGCCGCGACCGCCTCGACACCCTCACCGCCGAGAAGACCGCCGCCGACGGCCCGCCGCTGCGCCGCCTGCGGGCCGTGTTCGAGGCCATGGCCGACTTCGACGACCGCGAGCGCGCCGTGGCCCGCGAGCTGTACGCCGCGGGCGTCCTGGTGCGCGGCTTCCTGCCCGGCGCGCCCCCGCCGCCGGCCCTCGGCGCCCTGCTCGCGCTGGCCCGCGACGCCGGCGAACTCGACGCCGACCTGGACCCGGTGCCGGCCGCCGAGATCCTCTTCGACACCTACATCGGGACCCTCCAGCGCTGGCTGGAATCGGACGGCGCCTTCCCCCTCGCCCGGGCGCTGAACGCCAAGGCGGCCCTGGTCGTCCGGGGCTTCGCCGCGAGCGCGGCACCCGAGGGCCCCTGACCCCCGCACCCCCGGGCCCGCCGCACCCCCGGCCCGCCGGAAGCCCCCCCACCGCGGCACTGCCCGGCAAAGGCGCGCGGCTCGTCACCGCCGACGGCACGCGATACCGCCGGCGCGCGCCGGCGGCACCGGTGCCGCGACCACGAGGGCACCACCCTCGGCTGCGCCGTCGAGGACGCGGCGCACCCCGCGGACACCGCCCGCACCCCCGCCCCGCCGTCCCGCCGTCCGCCGAACCGGTCCTGCCCCGGCAGGCCCCGGGGCCGTCAGGAGGAGTGGATGCCCTGGCCCGGGGTGAGGATGCCCGCCGGGTCCCAGCGCCGCTTGGCGCGCACCACCTTGTCCCACTGGCCGCCGTAGTGGCGCCGCCAGTCGGCCTGGGTGAGGCCGGGCACCGCGCCGATCGGGTAGCGCTTGCCGCCGAGCGCCACCGCCCGCTCGTACAGGCGCCGGTTGCGCTCCAGCATCGCGGCGGTGTCCGAGCCCGGGCCGGGGAAGGCCAGCATGTCGAAGTGCCAGCCCACCTCCTGCTCCGGCAGCACCGCCAGCGGCGCCTTCACCGCGGAGCGCTTGTACGGGTAGAACAGCATCAGCCCCGCGCCCACGTCGGCGCCGGTCAGCACCTGGGCGGCCTCCGTCATGAAGGTGTGCACCGTGGCGGCGGGCAGGAACAGGCTCAGCCACGGCTTGGGCAGGTCCCACAGGCCCGCCGAGCGCAGGTAGCCGGCGAGGCCGTCGACCCGGTAGGCGTACTCGCGCCAGCTCTGCTCGACGACCTCGGTGCGCACCGGGTTCAGCCCGGCCAGCAGAGCGGCCCGGTCCGCCGGCTGTCCGGCGTCGCGCAGCGCCACCAGCTCGGCCCGGTAGAGCCAGCGGGTGTCGTCGGCGCTGCGGGTGACGTCGCCGACCTGGAAGTCGAAGCGGCGCCCGGCGAGCACCTTCTGCTGGTCGGCGAGGTAGGCGCCGAGGTCGTCGTAGTGGAGGGAGAAGACGTGGGCGCGTTCGCGGACCTTCACCAGGGCGAGGGTGACGCGCACGATGACGGCGACCTGGCCGGCGCCGGCCAGCACCGCCTCGAACAGTTCCCGGTTGCGGGTGGGGGAGGCGGTCACCAGCTCGCCGGTGCCGGTCACCACGTCCAGCTCCAGCACGTTGTCGACCTGCATGCCGTAGCGGTGCACGCCGCCGCCGATGCCGCCGACGCTGAGCGTGCCGCCCACCGACAGGTGCAGGTAGTCGGGGAGCACCGGCGGCACCCAGCCCTGGGCCAGGCCCGCCTCCGTCACCTGCGCCCAGGTCGTGCCGGCGCCGACCACCGCGCGCCCGGCCCGTACCGAGACGACACCGGACAGGCCCCGGGCGTCGATGGCGATGCCGCCGCGGGGGTTGGCCTGGCCGTAGTTGGAGTGCGACTCCAGGCCGGTGGCGCCGAACTGGGCGAGGTCGCCGCTCTGGCCGTTGACGGCCACCGGGACGCGGTGGCGGCGGGCGAAGGCCACCAGTTGCTGCACGTCGCGCACCGAGCCGGGGCGCAGCACCGCCCGGGGGGCGGCGGTGACGATGTGCCCGAAGTCGCGGGAGAAGCGCTCCAGGCCGGCGCCCTGGAGGGTCATCGTGCCGTCGAGTGCGGGCAGTTCGGCGACGTCGGGGCCGGGTTCGGTGGCCCAGGCGGCGGTGGCGGTGTTCCAGCCGGTGACGGCGGTGAGGGCGCCGGCGCCTCCGGCGGCGAGGAGGGTGCGGCGCGGCAGTCCTGGCCTGCTCATCTGAGGGTGCTCCGATCGGTCGTCAAATAGGGATTGTTGTACCGCAACCATCGGGTGATCACCTACTGGCCCGTACCCTCCAGTTGCCGCCGCAGCTCGGCGGCGCGGTGCCGCACGCTCGCGACGTACCCCGGCTGGTGCGGGCGGGGGTCGTCGGTCATCCAGGCGGTGGCCGCCTCGGCTTCCTCCAGCAGGGCCAGCCGGGCCCGTGGCAGGCCGGCGACCAGCGGGGAGCGGCTCTGCGTCAGCAGCGTGTGGACGAGCTTTCCGGCGTACACCCGCGGGTTGACCGCGAACAGCGTGCGGTACACCCACAGGGCGTCCGGGCCGTCGAGGGTCCAGTCGTCGGTCATCAGCAGCCGCACCCGTGCCTTCAGCACCAGGTCCTTGTGCGGGTTCATGCGCCCGTCCCCCTTCGTCGTGTGTCTCCTCCGGCCCCGGGGCGGCACGCCGCGCGCGCCGGCCGCCCCGGGCAGGGGGGCCGGCGCGGGACGCCGGGGTGGGATGCGCACGAGTCTGCGGGCGGCGCGGGGGGTGCGGCAAGGCGGAGGAGGGGTGTGCTGCGTCCTACCGAACGCCTGGTCCGAGCTGGCAGGATGGGGGTCGGCACCCTCCGTCCGGGGCCCGTCCGGGGCCGGTGCGCGGCCCGGGTCCGGCCCGGTGGGCAGGGTCCTCGCGGCGGGCGGGGACCGGGCAGCCGTCGGGGCGCCGGTGGCCGAAGACCCGTTCGTGCGGGCCGGGTTGACCGAGTACCGGGTGACGGAGTTCCTCACCGCCGCGACCGTGCCCGCGACCGCGACCGCGCCCGCCGCCCGCCCGAGGCCTTCCGGAGGCCTTCGGCAAAGCCTGTCCGAAGTCCGTCCTAAGCCCGTCCTAAGCGCGCCTGAAGGCTGTCCTTCCCGCCGTCCGCCGTGCCCCGGGTCACCCAAGCGGTTCGGGGCGCCGTCGTGTTCTGGCTACGATCGGTGAGCACGGGCAGGGACGCGGCGCGGGTCACCCACTCGCGCATCACCGACCTTCGGCGGGAGAAGACGGATGGCACACGCACGGGCAGGGCAGCCGGCACAGCCCGGTGATCTGGTGGACGTGGCACGGCTGGTGACGGCCTACTACGCGCTCAACCCGGACCCGCAGGAGCCCGGGCAGCGGGTCGCGTTCGGGACCTCGGGGCACCGCGGTTCCTCGCTGGACGGCGCCTTCAACGAGGACCACATCGCCGCGACCACCCAGGCGATCTGCGAGTACCGGGCGGAACAGGGTGTAGCGGGCCCGGTGTTCCTGGGCGCCGACACCCACGCCCTGTCCGAGCCGGCCAGGGCCACCGCCCTGGAGGTGCTGGCCGCCAACGGCGTCCACGTGCTGATCGACGCCGCCGACGGCTACACCCCCACCCCGGCGGTCTCGCACGCGATCCTCGCCCACAACCGGCGCAGCCCCCGGGCGCTGGCCGACGGCATCGTCGTCACCCCCTCGCACAACCCCCCGCGCGACGGCGGCTTCAAGTACAACCCGCCCAGCGGCGGCCCGGCCGGCTCGCAGGCCACCGGCTGGATCCAGGACCGCGCCAACGAGCTGATCCGCGAAGGCATGCGCGGCGTCAAGAAGGTCCCCTACGCGCGCGCGCTGGCCGCCGCCACCACCGGGCGCCACGACTACCTCACCGCCTACGTCGAGGACCTGCCCTCCGTCCTGGACCTGGACGCGGTGCGCGGGGCGGGCCTGCGCATCGGCGCCGACCCGCTGGGCGGTGCCTCGGTCGCCTACTGGGAGCGCGTCGCCGACACCCACCGCCTGGACCTGACCGTCGTCAACCCGGTGACCGACCCGACCTGGCGGTTCATGACCCTCGACTGGGACGGCAGGATCCGCATGGACTGCTCCTCCCCGGCCGCGATGGCCTCCCTCATCGGCCGCAAGGACGAGTACGCCATCGCCACCGGCAACGACGCCGACGCCGACCGCCACGGCATCGTCACCCCCGACGGCGGGCTGATGAACCCCAACCACTACCTCGCCGTCGCCGTCGACTACCTCTACCGCCACCGCGCCGACTGGCCCGGCGACGCGGGCGTCGGCAAGACCCTCGTCTCCTCCTCCATGCTCGACCGCGTCGCCGCCGACCTCGGCCGCGCGCTGGTGGAAGTCCCGGTCGGCTTCAAGTGGTTCGTCGACGGCCTGCTGGAGGGCTCGATCGGCTTCGGCGGCGAGGAGAGCGCCGGCGCCTCGTTCCTGCGCCGCGACGGCGGGGTGTGGACCACCGACAAGGACGGCATCCTGCTCGCCCTGCTGGCCTCCGAGATCACCGCGGTCACCGGCATCACCCCCAGCGCCCACTACCGTGACCTGACCGAGCGCCACGGCGCGCCCTCCTACGCCCGGGTGGACGCCCCCGCCGACCGCGAGCAGAAGGCCCGCCTGGCGCGGCTGTCCCCGGAGCGCGTGGGGGCCGGGGAGATCGCCGGGGAGAAGATCACCGCGGTCCTCGCCAGCGCCCCCGGCAACGGCGCCCGGATCGGCGGCATCAAGGTCTGCACCGAGAACGCCTGGTTCGCCGCCCGCCCCTCGGGCACCGAGGACGTGTACAAGATCTACGCCGAGTCCTTCCACGGCGACGAGCACCTCGCCCGCGTCCAGGACGAGGCCCGCGCGCTGGTCGGCGAGGTCCTGCGCGGCTGAGCCGCCGCGCCCGCGCCGCCGCCCCGCTCCGGTTCCCGTGCCGGGCCGGGGCGGCGGCGCCCCGCCTCAGGACCGGGCGGGCTCCCGCGTGCGCGGCCGGGCCGGCGGCCCGGCGGGGGAGTGCGTGCGCTCGTCGCGGGTGGTCGCCGCCGACAGCGCGCACGCCGCCAGCGCCAGCGCCGCCGCCGCGAACGGGAACCACCGCCCGCCCAGCACCGAGATCGCCGCCGACCCCGCCACGCCGCCGGCCGCCGTCCCCAGGTACAGCGCGCTGCTGTTCAGCGAGATCAGCAGCGGCGCGTTCGGCGGGTCGACCGACGCCAGCCGGTGCGGCAGCGCCACCGACACCGCCCACCCCGCCAGCGGCAGCACCGCCGCGTACGCGAGCGCCCCCGGCATGCTCAGCCCCAGCCACGGCAGCGCGGCGAACGCGGCCGCGGCCACCGCCGAGCCGGCCAGCAGCACCCGCCGCACCCCCGCGCGGTCCACCAGGCGCCCGCCCAGCCAGCTGCCGGCCACCGACATCACGCCGCAGGTCGCCAGGATGACGCTCAGCCGGCCGGAGTCGCCGCCGGTGGCGCCCGCCACGGCGGTGGCCAGGTAGATGTAGACGCTCTGGAAGGCGAGGAAGAACACCAGCGTGGTGGCCGCCGCCCCCAGCACCCGGCCCCGGCGCAGCGGCGCCAGGCGGGCTTTCAGGGCCGGGGCGGCGACGGGGGCGGGCAGGCCGCGCAGCAGCAGGGCCAGGCCCGTGAGGGCGGCCAGGCCGAGCGCGGTGACCAGCCACATCGTCATCCGCCAGTCGGAGCGCCCCACCCAGGTGCCCAGCGGCACGCCGAGCGCGGTGGCCGCCGTCATCCCGCCCAGCACCGTCGCGAGCGCCCGGCCGCGCCGCTCGGGGGCGACCAGGGTGGTGGCCACCGCGTTGGCGGTGGGCGTGTAGAGGGCGGCGCCGGCCGCCGCGAGGACCCGGGTGGCCAGCAGCAGTTCGTAGGTGGGGGCGAGCGCGCTGAGCGCGTTGGCCGCGCTGAACACGGCGAGCGCGGTCAGCAGCAGGCGCCGGCGCGGCCAGCGGGCGGTGAGGGTGGCCAGCACCGGGGCCAGCAGCGCGTAGCCGAGCGCGAAGACGGTGACCAGCTGGCCGGCGGCGGGCACCGACACCCCCAGGTCGGCGGAGATCGGGCCGAGGATGCCGGCGACGACCATCGAATCGGTGCCCATGGCGAAGGTGCCGAGGGCGAGCAGGAGCAGACGTACGGGCACGGGCGGGCCCCCCGGGGCGCGACGGAACGGACTGTTGGACCAGCATCCAACAGTTTTACGTTCGTCAAACACTCGGGGACGGGTGGATGATTGTCAAACCATTCATTCCCCGTCCCAGACCCTGGACCCCGGACCCCGAGGAGCGCGAGCCATGAGCGAGGACGAGCGGCTTCCCCAGCCCGCCACCGCCGACATCGACCTCGTCACGCTCCTGCACGCCCTCGGCGACCCCGTCCGGATGACCCTGCTGCTCAGCTACGCCGACGGCCGGGAACACTCCTGCGGCCCGCGCGACCTGGGCCTGGACCACCTCCACAAGTCGACCGTCTCCCACCACATGCGGGTACTGCGCGAGGCCGGCGTCACCACCACCCGCGTCGCCGGCCGCAACCGCTTCGTCAGCCTGCGCCGCACCGACCTCGACGCCCGCTTCCCCGGCCTGCTCGACGCCCTGCTCGCCGCCGCCACCGCAACGCCCCTGCGGCGGAAGGCGGTTGGACCCTAGGGGAGGACGGCCCCCGGCTGCCGCCAAGGGAGTAGGCCTGCGGTCGCACGACGGCACGGGCCGCTCCTGCCGCCGGTGGACGCGCCCGGGCGGGCCGGGTCGGCACGGTGGACGCGCACGCCCACCCGTGGGCCGACCCTCCCGAGGAGCCGCGACCGTGACCACACCCCAGCCCCGCCGCCCGCTCACCCGCCGGGGCGTCCTCGGCGCGTTCGCCCTGGGCGCCGCCGGCGCCGCCGCGGCCGTCGCGGGCGCCGCACCGGCCCCCGCCGACGCCGCCCCCACCTGCGCCCCCCCACCCCA
>NZ_JBHUAF010000234.1:0-13303 GCF_042789895.1 Kitasatospora sp. NPDC056783 | reverse complement strand
CCCACCACACCTCGGTGGGGGACGGCGAGCCGGCTTCCTCGTGCCTCAGCCGCCCTGTCCGACGAGCCCGGCCAGGTGGGCCCGGTCCAGCTTGGCGTGGGCGGTGAGCCGGAAGGACTCCACCGCGACCACCCGGCCGGGCACCATGTAGCCGGGCAGCAGCTCCCCCAGCCGGCGGCGCAGCGCGGCCTCGTCCACCTCGGGCGCCTCCACGCAGAGCACCAGGTCCGCGTCGAAGCGCGAGTCCGCGTCCCAGAGCACCGCGGTGCGCGCCCCGCCGAGGAAGCCCGAGGCGGCGCGCTCGATCTCGCCGGTCTCGACCCGGTAGCCGCGGATCTTCACCTGGTCGTCGAGCCGGCCCCGGTGGTGCAGCAGCCCGCCCTCGGCCCGCTCCACCACGTCCCCGGTCCGGTACCAGCGCCGGCCGTCCACCTCGGTGAACTTGGCCGCGTTCAGGTCCGGGTCGAGGTAGCCGCCGAACACCTGGTCACCGGCGAGCAGCAGTTCGCCCTCCGCGCCGAGCCGCAGCTCCATCGCGGGCACCGGCGTGCCGATCGGCAGGATCCGGTCCTCGGGCAGCGGGTCACCCGGGGCCATCCGGTGGGTGCTGACCCACACGGTCGCCTCGGTCGGGCCGTAGACGTTGTCGACGACCGCGTCCGGCGCCGCGGCCCGGACGAGCCGGACGGTGCCCACCGGCAGCGGCTCGCCGCCGATCACCACGTGGCGCGTACCCGGCATGCTGCCCGGCGCGAGGTTTCCGGCGGCGCCGGCCGACTCCAGCAGGCTGGGCGTGCAGGCCATCACCGTCACCCCGTACCGGGCCGCCGTCCCCGCCGGGTCGAGCGCCTGCGTCCGGGAGACGGCCAGGACGGCCGCCCCGGTGCTCCACGCGCCCCACAGCTCGAACACCGAGAAGTCGAAGGTCAGCCCGTGGCACTGGGAGAAGACGTCGCCCGGCCCGACCTCGAAGGTCTCCATCGCCTGGGCCAGGAAGGCGTCGGCGCTGCGGCGCGTGGTCCCGGCGCCCTTGGGGCGCCCGGTCGAACCCGAGGTGAAGATGTAGTAGGCGACGCCGTCCGGGTCGGCCACGGGGGCGACGGGCAGCGCGGCCGCCGCCGGGACGGGCGGCACCGCCGACCCGTCCACGACCTCCAGCCGCAGCCCGGCCAGCGCCGCGAGCTGCGCCGCGACCAGCGGGTCGTCGCTCCGGTCGGCGACCACGACGCAGCGCGCGCCGGCCTGCTCCAGGATGGCGGCGTTGCGCTCCGGCGGGAAGTCGAGCGAGAGCGGCACCACCGTGGCCCCCGCCAGCAGCACCGCCAGGTAGCCGCGGTACGTGGCGGCCTCCCGCTCGCCGAGGACGGCGACCACGCCGCCCGGGCCGATCCGCTCGGCCAGGGCGCCGGCCTGGACGGCGAACTCGGCGTAGCCGAAGGTCGTCGCGCCGTCGATCACGCACACCGCGTCCGGGTGGCGCCGGGCCGAGGCGAGGAACCGCTCGGCCAGGGCGCACACCGCCGGGCCGGCCGCGGCGGCGGCCGGGGCGTTCCCGGTGGCCGCAGGTGCGGACGGCACGACCGGGGCGGCCGGGGCTGCCGGGGCTGCCGGGAACGCCGCCGTGCCGTGCTCGCCGACGAAGGCCCAGAGCGAGCGCGGCGTGCGGAACGCCCGCTCGTTGAACGCGCCCAGGGAGATGCCGTAGTGGTCGGAGAGCGTCCGGCCCAGGCTCAGGATTCCCAGCGAGGTGATCCCGTAGGAGGTGAACGGCGTGTCGGGGTCGGGTTCCGCGCAGCCCTGCCCGCGCAGGGCCGACAGCAGCAGTTCCTCGAAGGCGTCGTCCCAGGGGCGCCCGGGTCCGGGCAGGGTGGCGTCCATCGTCACAGGTCCTCGACGATCTCGAGCACCGCGCAGGTCAGGGTGTACCCGGTGCCTCCGCCGAGCAGCATCACCAGGTCGCCGCGCTTCAGCTGCCCGGTGGTGAGCAGGTGGTGCAGGCCGATGAACTGGTCGGCGGTGCCGATGTGCCCGGTGGTCCGGCCGAACTCCCAGGTGGAGCGGTCCAGCGGCAGGCCGAGGAAGCGGTCCAGCTGGATCTCGGTGCGCCACTTGGTGGTGACCACGGGGATGACGTACGTCAGTTCCTCGGCGGTGACCCCGGCCTCCGCGAGCACCTTGCCGATGCAGGCGTGGAGCAGCGCCTCCATCTTCCCGTAGTGCTCCAGCATCGGGACCTCGGTGTCGTGGAAGCGCTTGCGCATCTCCTCGAAGTCGACCGGCGAGAGGTCGGCGCCGGAGGAGAAGCCGCCGCCGCGCGCCTCGCCCTCCAGGGAGTTCTCGGCCAGCGTCACCAGCGAGCGCACCTTGGCGAAGCCGCCGGCGCCGCTGAGCAGCAGCGCGCTGCCGCCGTCGGCGAGCACCGACTGGTCGCCGTACCAGCGCGAGATCCACGGGTTGTCGAACCGGTCGCCGGTGGTGACCAGCACCGCGTCCTCGGGTCCGTTGACGAACCGGGCGGCCAGGTCCAGCGATCCCATCGCACCGTTGCACTCCTGGACGATGTCGAAGGAGGGCACGGAGGCGCCGACGGTGTGCTGGGCGACGTAGGGCGCGGCCTGCCAGTAGCGGGCGCCCTGGTAGTCGACGTAGGAGTGGAAGAGGGCGCGGACCTCGCCGTACCCCTCCCCCGCCATCGCGAGCGCGTCGCGTCCGGCGGCGGCCGCCATCTCGGCGGGGTACAACTCGGTCTCGACGCAGGCCGACTCGACCTCGTCCGCGCGCGCGGCCTCCGGGTCGTAGGCGCCCGCCTCGATGGCCTCGGCGGCGGTCTGCCGCGGCGGCAGGTAGACGCCCACGCCGGCCACGTACAGGTCGTTCATCAGATCACTTCGTCCCTGGCTCGGAAGTTCCACAGGCGGGCGGCGGCTCCGAGCCGGGCCTCCGGCCTGATGTTCGGTCAGGGTGTGAGCGCCTCAGCCCAGGGAGGCATCGGGTTCCCGGGCGGCGGGGGCGTCCTGCTCCGGCAGGCTCCGCTTGGCCTTCCAGTACTGGAACAGCAGCAGCCCGCTGCGGGAGACCACCTCGCACAGCGCCATCAGGATCAGGCTGGTCGGCCAGGTCTCGGCGGAGTGCATGTCCAGCTTCTCGCTCAGTTCGCCGATCGCCTCGGCTCCGCCGTGCAGCGCGATGATGCCGAACGCGAGGCGGCCGGCCATGCCGACGATCCACAGCGCGGCGGCCGGGAGCGTCGCCCGGACGACGACGTCCTCGCCCTCGCGGTGGACCTTGGTCAGCAGGCCGCAGCCGACGCCGAGCGCGATCCCCAGCGCGCCGAGCGCGCCCGCGAACAGCAGGTCGGAGGTCTCCGCGGGGAAGTCTCCGAAGTACTCGAATCCCGCCCACACCACGAGCCCCACCGGCCACACCAGACCGAGTGCGGTGGTCTTCCTCCCCCGGATCTGGCGCAGGACCAGCGCGATCAGCCCGAGCGAGACGGCCCAGTCAGTCCAGCCCACGTTTCTCCTTCGGCACAGGTTTGCCGCCAGATGCATCACGGGATGATGCATCACGGGAGATAATTTAGTCCCGAGCACCCGCCAGAGCAAGGTCGGCCCGAACTCACCGGTAGGATCCACGAATGGACGTTCTGCGACTGCACCGACTTGCCCGGCAGCTCCGGGAAGTCGCCCTCAAGGCCAGCCGGGGCGGAGAGGATTCGCCCATCTCCGTCGGCGACCTCGCGGTCCTGGAGAACGTGGCCCGCTACCCGGACAGCTCCATCGGCGAGATCAGCCAGCGGGCCGGCCTGGCCCAGAGCCGGGTCTCCAAGATCGTCCAAGACCTGGTCGAGGCCGGGGTCTTCCAGGCCAACAAGGACGCCAAGGACCGCCGGCAGACCCGGGTCCGGCTGCACCCCGACGCGCACCAGAAGACCTTCGAGGACTACGGCAAGCGCCCGGTCGACTCCGCCCTCACCGAGACCTTCCCGCACCTGGACGACGCCGGCCAGGCCCGCGCCACGGAACTGCTGAACGAGCTGGCCGACCTGCTCGACACCAGCACCGACGCCTGAGCGTCCCGCCCAACCCCGGCGAGGCCGCCGCCCCTTGATCCACCCGGCGAGCCCGCCCACCCTCCTCCCGGGCGCCGGACCCGGGCCCGACCGGCCCGAGTTCCATGATCAACTCCCCCGCCGGGGCGGGGAGTCCACCCGACGCGCCACCCCTCACCCTCCGATCCCGCCACGGCCGACGGCCATCCGCCGCGCGGCGACCGGCGGTTCGACGCGCCCGCCGGGCCCGGAGCACGGCGGGCGCGTCCGGTTCACGGGGCGCGCGGGCGCCGGGCGGACGGCCGCACCGGAACACCGTCCGACGGCGCGAGGCCGGGCGCGGCGCGAAGACGGCAGTCATGTGACCGATGCCCCGCGCACCGTCCGCGGGACAGAGTGGACGGAGCCGGCCGGGAAGCTCCGGCCCGGAGCCCTCCGAGCGCCCGGCCGGCCACGCCGGCACCGAAAGGACGGCTCACCTCCATGACGCCCGTCACCACCCCGTTCGACCACCCGACCACGGCGGCCGAAGTCATCGACGGAGGGCCCGAGTTCACCAGGTCGGGCGGCGTCCTCCGGTCCCTCGACCCGGTCGCCGCGGCCCCGCCGCGGGACTACGCGGCAGGGCCGCTCGCGCAGCCCCGCGCCCCTCCCGAAACCCGGTGCCGCCCCCGGCCCCCCGGCCCCCGTCCGGCGACGCTCCGCGCGAAGCATCGACCATCCGACCGATGCCCGGCACGAAGGCCTCAGTCATCCGACCGATACCCCGCGCGCGGGACCCGCGCCAAGGTGTACCGGACGGTTCCGCTCGGCCCGCTCGCGACGACTCCCCGTCGGGCCGGGGCCGGCCCCTGGCCCCCGGCCCGGGTCCGGACCAGGGTTCGACACGGGTTCGACAGGCCCGTGGTCCCGGGATCGTGGCCGGTGGACGCCGACCGACCCGCGCCCGGCGGGCGCCGGAGCGGCCGGGGCCGCCGCGCGGCGGGAGCGATACCAGAAAGGGCAGGGGGGCCATGAAGTCCGTCACCACGACGATGGTGGGACGCGAGGACGAGCGGGCGGAGCTCGTCGAGTTCGTCGGATCCACCGCCGGCCAGGCCCTCGTCCTGCGGGGCGAGACCGGGGTCGGCAAGAGCTCGCTGCTGGGCCACGCGGCCGCGCTGGCGGAGCGGGAGGGCCACCTCGTCGTCCGGGCCGCCGGCGTCGAGGCGGAGTCCGAACTGCCCTACGCCGGACTGCACCAGCTCCTCCACCCGCTGCTCGCCGACGCCGCCGGGCTGGAGGACGGGACCCGGGCGGTGTTCGACGCCGTGTTCGGCCGGGTCCAGGGCGACCCGCCCTCGGTCATGACGCTCGGCATCGCCGTGCTCAGCCTGCTGTCGCTCTCCGCCGCCCACCGGCCGCTGCTCCTGGTCCTCGACGACGGCCAGTGGCTGGACGACTCCAGCGCCGACGTCTGCGGCTTCGTGGGCCGCCGCCTGGCCGGCGGCCCGGTGCGGCTGCTGGTCGCCGTCCGCACCGACCTCGCCTCGCGGTTCGACACCGCCGCACTGCCCGAACTGCCGGTCGCCGCCCTCTCCGACGAGGACGCGGCCCGGCTGCTCGACCACCGGTACCCGGAGCTGAGCCGGCCGGTCCGCCGGGCCGTGCTGGAGCAGGCCCAGGGCAACCCGCTGGCCCTGCTGGAACTGCCCGCCCACTTCGCCGGCCGGACGGGCGACCTCCCGGTCGAGGACCTGATCGGCCGGCGCGGCGTGCCGCTGCCCCGAAGGCTGCAACGGCTGTACGGCACCCGCATCGCCGCCCTCGACGAACCGGTCCGCTCGGAACTCCTGCTGGGCGCGCTCGACGGCGCCGGCACCCCCAGCGGCACCGACGCCGCCCCCGGCACCCGCTACCGGATGCGCGACGCCGACCCGGCGGTGACCGCCGGGCTGCTGGACATCGAGATGGCCACCGGCGACCTCGTCTTCCGTCACCCGCTGGTGCGCTCCGCCGTCGTGCGGATGGCCACCCCCAACCAGCGCCGCGCCGCGCACCTGGCCCTGGCACAGGTCCACCGGGAGAACCTCGAACGCCGGGCGACGCACCTGGCGGCGGCCACGGTCGACCCGGACGACGACGTCGCGGGCGTCCTGGAGGCGGCGGCCGAGTCGGCGACCCGGCGCGGCGGCGCACTGGCCGCCGTGGCCTGGCTGACCCGGGCCGCCGAGCTCAGCGAGAACCACGCCGGCCGCTCCCGGCGGCTGGCCGACGCGGCCTTCGTCGCCGCCCACGCGGCCCGGCTCGGCCAAGCGCACCGGCTGGTCCGGGCGGACCTCGCGCCCGGTACGACGGAGTCGCCGGCCTCGGTGCTGGCGGCCGCCTACCAGGCGCTCTACCAGGACGGGGACGTCCGCTCCACCCACCGGCAGGTCTCCGCCGCGATCGAGAGGCTGCGGGACGCCGGGCCCGCCGACAGCGGCGCCGAACCCGACGAGGTCCTCACCCGGCTGGTGATCCTGCTCCTGGCGATCAGTCAGTTCAGCGGGGACCGCGCGGCCTGGGAGAGCACCCACGCGCTCCTCGACTCGCTGGGCTCCCTGGTCACCGAACGCGTCCGCCTCTACAGCGGCACCTGGAGCGACGTGACCAGGCACGGGGCGGGCTGGGCCGAGCCGCTGCGCCGGATCGCGGCGGACCTGTCGGACCTGGACCCCTGGGACGTCAGCCGGCACGCCACGGCCGCCTACCACCTCGACCTCCTGAGCCACTACCGCCCCCACCTCCAGCGGGTGGTGGACCGCGAGCTGGAGACCGGCGCCATGGCCACCGGCATGGTGATGCTGCACCAGATCATGCTCGACCAGATGACGGCCGGCGAGTGGGCCGAGGCCGAGGAGACCGGGCAGCGCGGCCTGGGCCTGGCCGTCGAGCGCGGCCACCACCTGTTCGCCGCCCAGAGCCGCGCGTACCTGGCCCAGCTCGCCGCGCTGCGCGGACAGGTCGCACGGGCCCGGGACCTCCAGGCCGAGGTGGACGCCTGGGCCCGCCCCCGCGGTCTGGGCTTCCTGACCCAGGTCGCCGACTCGGCCGGCGCGACCGCCGCGCTGGGCTCCGGCGACTACGAGAGCGCCTACCTCTACGCCATCGGCATCACCCGGCCCGGCACCTTCCGGCCCTACGCGTACCAGGCCTCGCGGACCCTGCTCGACCTGGTCGAGGCCGCCCAGCACACCGGGCGCGTCGAGCAGGCCCGGGCGCACGCGCTCGCCGCCCGCGACGCCGGCCTGCCACTGGTGTCGCCCCGCCTGGCGCTGATCACCCACGGCGCGCTGGCGATCACCGCCGAGGACGAGCGGGAGGCCGCCGAGATGTTCGCGCGGGTCGAGTCCGACCCGGACGCCGCCCGCTTCCCGTTCGAGCTGGCCCGGATCCGGCTGGCCCACGGCATCCGGGTGCGCCACGTCCGGGACGGGGCGGCGGCGCGGCAGCACCTCGTCCCGGCGGCCGAGGCCTTCGAGCGGCTGGGCGCGGCCGGCTGGAGCGAGCGGGCCCGGGCCGAACTGCGCGCCGCCGGCGCCCCGTCCCGCGTCTCGGCACTCAACCTGGCCTCGCTGACCTGGCAGGAGCGCCGCATCGCCGACCTGGCCGCCGGCGGCCTGACGAACAAGGAGATCGGCGAGCGCATGCACCTGTCGCCGCGCACCGTCAGCTCCCACCTGTACCGCGTCTTCCCCAAGCTGGGCATCACGGCCCGGGCGGCGCTGCGCGACGCGCTGAGCCGGGCGGAGGAGGCGCCGCGGATCTGACGGCCCGGGGCTCAGCGCGGCGGGGTCGGGGCCGCGACGCCGTTGCCGGCCAGCCAGCCGAGGACGTGGTCGGCGACCGCGCGCCAGCCGCTGTCGAACACCAGGGAGTGCCCCCGGTCGACGAACTGCTTCAGATCGGTCACGGCGCGGGAGTCCCCGTAGAGCTTGTAGACCGAGCGGGTCACGGCGTCCGGGACGATCCGGTCCTCCTGGCCGGACACCAGCAGGAGCGGTCCGCGGCCGGCGTCGGCCGGGTCCACCACGGCGGCGGCCGTCCCCGCGCCGGGGCGGTCGAGCCCGAGGTCCGCGAGCAGCCGCAGCGGGGCCGGGACGGCGTACCGGTCGAAGAGCCGCGCGGCCTCCTCCTCGCCGACCGCGTTGGCGACGACGTGCCGGAACCGGGCCGGGGACAGCGCCTCGAAGCCCGGGTGCCCGGCCGGGCCCGCCGACGGCCGCTCGAAGCCCGGACGCGGGGCCGGGCCGGCCGGCAGCGGCGCCAGGGCCACGGCGGCGCGGCCGAGGTCGGCGCCGAGCAGGTGCTGGGCGATGAGGCCGCCGGCCGAGTGCCCGATGAGCACCGGCGGGTCGTCGAAGGAGCGCACGACCGTCTCGTAGTGGGCCGTGAGCGCGGCGAGGCCCAGGTCGCGCAGCGGGCCGGGATCGTGGCGGACCCGGCCCGCGGTGGCGGCCTCGCCGGGCCAGCCCGGAACGGACACCGCGTAGCCGTGCGCGGTGAACCGTTCGGCCCAACCCTCCCAGGAGGACCTGTGGAACCACGCACCGTGGATCAGGACGACGGGGGTTTGCTTCACGGCCAGGCCTTCCGCTCGCGCACGACGGTCCGCCGGCGTCACGGCGGTCCCTTCGAGGATCACCGAGCGGTGGCGGCGCGGGAACAGTCGGATGACTGAGGGCCATTCGCGCGCCCTCCACCGCCCCGACGTCATGTGACTGATGTGTCCGGCCGGTGGCGGCGGAACAGTGGGACACCGGTGAGCGTCCAGGAGGTATCGGACATGATCGACAGGCGCACCTTCACCAGGGCGGCCGGCGAACGCGTCCGGGCCCGCCCTCCCTGACCGGGGGACGGGCCCGGACGCGGTCCGGGTCCGGGCCGGTCAGCCGCGCGAGCCGTCGACGCAACGGAAGCTGCTCGCGGCCTTCGGGTCACCGTGGCCGGTGTAGCGGGAGACCATCGGGAAGCGGCACACGTCGCGGGCGACGCTCTCGCCGGTGGCGGTGGTCAGGGTGGCGTGCAGCACCGCCGGCGCCTTGCCCTGCTCGACCCAGGAGGTCAGCGCGGCCAGGTCGTCGCTCCTGCCGCCGTCCAGGCCGCAGTGCGAGACGCCCGGTGCCAGGAACAGCCGGTAGAAGTCGTCGACCTTCTTCGTCCCGCCCATCCTCGCGTCCACCCGCTCGCGGTAGTCGACCGTGCCCCCGGTGGGGATGACCTGGTCGGCCGCGCCGTGCCAGCTGAGCAGCTTGCCGCCGGCGTCGCGGAACGCGGAGAGGTCCGCGTCACGGGTGCCCATGGACGGGTCGTACTCGGCGCGGGCCTTGCGGAAGATCTCCTCGAACTGCGCGCGGGTGAGCTTCGAGGTGTCGAACCCGGGCTGCTTCTGGACGAAGGTGGCGGCCCACACGGACGGCACGAAGAACGGCGCGCCCGTGGTGACCCCGTTCTCGGTCTTGGTGGCCGCCAGGACCGAGAAGTCGGCGCCGACCGGCAGGCCGTACCAGAGCCGCTTGCCGTTCGCGTCGCGCGGCCCGTCCCAGATCTTGCGGACCACGTCGGCGTCCGCCTCGGTGATGGTGACCTGCTTGCCTTCGCAGAGGATCTTCGTGCCGACCAGGCGGCGCGGGTTGAAGTCGCACCGCCCCGGGTCGGCGACCAGCCCGTCGGCGAGGCCGTCGAGCTTGTCGCAGGCCTTGAGGGCGGCCTTGTTGAAGGCGTCGAACTCGCACCCGGTCGGGTAGGTGCGCGCCTCGTTCATCACGACCTGCGGCCACAGGGTGGCGATCTCGAACTGGTTCCAGTTGACGGCCGGCGCCGAGGCCTTGATGCCGTTGAAGTCCTTCGGGTACCGCTGGGCCTCCATGTAGCCCTGGCGGCCGCCGGTGGAGCAGCCGTTCCAGTAGGAGTAGGCCGCCGGGGTGCCGTAGACGCCGGCCACCACCTGCTTGCCGACCACCGCCAGCTCGTGCGCGGAGCGGGAGGCGAAGTTGTCCACGAGCGCCGTGTTGACGCGCCCGGAGGCGTCCAGCGCCCAGCTGGTGTCCAGCGGCCCGCCGACGCCGGCGTCGGTCGTGGCGACGGCGTAGCCCTGCTTGACGGCCGCGGCGAGCCCGGCGCCGCTGTCCGCGGCGGAGTAGGCGCTGCCGCCGAGGCCCTGGAAGCGGCCGTTCCAACCGGACTGCGGCAGCCAGACGTTCACCTTGGCGTGGTCGTTCGCGCCGGGGTGGGTCAGGGTGACCGTCACCTCGCAGTGCGCCGGGACGTCGGCCACCGGGAAGCCGCCGAGCGGCGGGCTCCCGGGCACCTGGTAGGTGCCGGCCGGGACGGCGGCCGCGGTCACCGACTCCACCGCGGTGCCCTCCGGGGCCGGGAACGCGGACGGGGCGCAGGTGAAGGACGCCGGGGCGGCGTTCGTGGTGAGCGTGAGCTCCCCCGACGCGCTCGCCGCCGACGTGTGGATGGCGGTCGCGGCGACCAGCGGGACGCAGGCCGCGACGATGGCCGGAAGCCGTCGTTTCATGATCTCTCCTCGGAATCGGGATGGCGCCCTCACTGTGGCCGCCGCACCGCCCGCGCCACATCAGTCACCTGACGCTCAGTCGGCCAGTCCGCCCGGGGCTCCCGAACGGCCGGGAACATGACGTCAGTTGACCGAAGCCGCCGGGCCCCGCCGAGGGAGAGGGTGAGCGCCGCCGGACCCACCACACCCTTCGACTCCCCTGGAGCGTGATCTTCCATGTCCAAGTTCGAGAACCGCCGCCTGCGCCGCTTCGTCGCCGGCGCCGCCGGGCTCGGCACGGTGGCGGCCGTCGGCGCGTTCGCCGTCACCGGAACCGCCAACGCCGCGGACCGGGACGCGGCCGCCGACCGGGGCCCGAAGCCGACCGTCGTCCTGGAGCACGGCGCCTTCGCCGACGGCTCCGGCTGGGACGGCGTCGTCGCCAGGCTGCGCCGCGACGGCTACCCGGTGGTGGCCGCCGCCAACCCGCTGCGCGGCCCGGCCTCCGACGCCGCCGCGCTGCGCAGCGTGATCGACCACGTCGAGGGCCCGGTCGTCCTGGTCGGCCACTCCTACGGCGGCTCGGTGATCAGCCAGGCCGCCGTCGGCGAGCCGCGGGTCAAGGCCCTCGTCTACGTCGCCGCGTTCCTGCCCGCGCCGGGCGAGTCCGCGCTCCAGCTGACCGAGCGGTTCCCGGGCTCCACCCTGCCCGGCGCGCTGGACCCGGTGCCGTTCACCGGCGCCGACGGCAGCACCGGCACCGACCTGTACATCCGGCAGGACCGGTTCCGGGCGCAGTTCGCCGCCGACGTCCCGGCCGACAGGGCCGCGCTGGCCGCCGCGTCGCAGCGGCCGATCGCCCAGGCGGCACTGGAGGAGAAGGCCACCGCGGCCGCCTGGCGGACCGTCCCCAGCTGGGACGTCGTCACGACCCAGGACCTCAACATCCCGGCCGCCGCCCAGCGGTTCATGGCCCAGCGCGCCCACGCCCGCACCACCGAGGTGGCCGCGTCCCACTCCGTCGCGCTCTCCCACCCCGGCGTGGTGGCCGGGGTCGTCGAGGAGGCGGCCCGCGCCACCCGCTGACCGGCCGCCACCACCACCGCCGGAAGGCGGCCCCCGGACACCGGGAGGGCGGTCACGCCCCCGTCGCCCTCCCGGTTCCCCCTCCCTCCGGCCGGCCTCGCCGACCGGCGGTCACCGGCCGGAGAAGGCGCCCTCGATCTCACGGCGGGAGGAGATCCCCAGCTTGGTGAAGACCTTCCGCAGGTGCCACTCGACCGTGCGGGGGCTGAGGAACAGCCGCGCGCCGATCTCCGCGTTCGGGTGCCCGGACGCCGCGAGACGGGCGATCTGCGCCTCCTGCGGGGTCAGGACCGGTGCGTCGGGGGTCCGCTTGCGGACGGTCTCGCCGGTGGCGAGCAGCTCCCGCCGGGCCCGCTCGGCGAACGCCTCCAGACCCGTCTCCACCGCCGCCGCGTGCGCCGCCCTCAGCTCGGTCCTGGCCTGGGCGCGCCGGTTCTGACGGCGCAGCCACTCCCCGAACAGCAGCCGGGCCCGGACCTCGAACACCCCGAGCCCGCCCCGGCCGAACCGGTCGACGGCCTCGCGGTAGCGGTCCTCGGCCCGCTCGGGCGCTCCGGTCAGGGCGAGGGCGACCGCGTGCGCGCCCAGGGCCCACGGCGTGCCGGCCCGGCTCCAGTCGGCGATCGGCCCGCACGCCCGGGCCGCCGCGTCCGGGTCGCCGGCCCGGGTCGCGGCCTCGACCAGCTCGCCACAGGTCCACAGGTGCACGACGGGGTCCTGGTACTCCGCGCCCCGCCGCGCCGCCTCCAGGGCGAGCGCGTAGTTGCCCAGACCGTTGTGGAGCACGGCCCGGGCACACGCCGCCACGCCGACGAGCCGGCCCAGGCCGCGCTGCTCGCCCTCGCGCTCCAGCGCCTCGATCTCCTCCAGCGCCGGCCGCTCCCGCCCCCGGTACGCGCCGATCAAGGCCGCCGTGGCCGTGCGCGTCACCGCGCCGGTGTCCTTCTCCAGGGCCGCGGCCTCGGCCAGCAGCTCGCCGGCCTGGGAGAAGCGCCCCGCGAAGCCCAGCGCGGACGCCTGGAAGGGCAGCGCCGTCGAGAGGAGCGACAGGGTTCCCGTCCGCCGGGCGAAGCCGACCGCCCGGTCGCCGATGTCCAGCCAGGCCCGGAGGTCGCCCAGCTCCGCGGCGGCGTGCGCGGCCGCCCACAGGACGGACGGGTCCTCCTCGGCGCCGAGGGAGCGCAGCGCCCGCGCCAGCCGGGGGAAGACGGCGACCGGCCCGTCCACGGTCCGGTCGACCAGGGCCCTGAGGAAGACCTCCCCCGGCTCGTCGCCGGGCGGCAGGCCGCGAGCGGCCTCGGCGACCCGGCGCAGCGCGCCCTCGTCGTACCGGCCGGCCCAGACGGCCGCGTCGAACGCCGCCAGGTAGGTCTCCCGCGCGACGGCCGGGTCGAGGTCCCTGAACCGGTCCGCCGCGTCGAGCAGCGGACGCACCGCGCCCCTCCCCGAGTCGGTCATGGCCGAGGCCCTGGCCCGCAGTCGGCCGGCGTGGGCCTGCTGCAGCCGGTCCAGCGGCCCCAGTTCGGCGGCGGCCAGCAGGTCGGGCACCCGGGCCGGCACGCCCGCGGCGACGTGGGCCGCCGCGGCGGCCAGCGCCCGCCGTGCCCGCGCCCGCGGGCAGGGGGTGAGCGCCGCGGCCC
>NZ_JBHUAF010000233.1:0-13402 GCF_042789895.1 Kitasatospora sp. NPDC056783 | reverse complement strand
CGGACGGTCGGCCCGGACGACCGCCGTGCCGCGCGCCTGGCCGCCGTCGCCCCGCTCCCGGCCGAGGAGCCCGCCGCCCAGGAGACGGGCCCGGACCTGGGCGCCATCCTGCGCCGGTTCCGCGCGGACACCCACTTCACCCAGCAGGACCTGTCCGACCTCCTGGGCTTCAGCCAGCCGTACGTCTCGCTCCTGGAGCGCGGCAAGCGCACCATCCGCGACGTCACCCAGCTGCGGCGCATCGCCCGCCTCCTGGGTCTGCCGGAGACGGCCGTCGGCCTCCTCCCGCTCGCGGCCTGACACCTTCCCGGGTGAGCGCTCACCGACGCTCACGGGCGCTCACCACCCGCTCACCCGGCCGCCCGACTGGCCTGGTTTCAACCGCAGTCGGCCGCCTTTCAGGGGCGCGCGCGGGGCGGTGAACACCCGACTGTTCACCGCCGCTCACGGAGCCGTTCCCGGCGTTACCCGCCGACCGTTCCCGGTTCCCCGGAAGCGCTTCCCGCCCCGTTCCCCCATGCATCGGTCGCCCACTGACCAGGTGTCACGGCCCGACCGCACCCGACTCGCTCACCGCGTTTCCGCCGACCGTTCCCGCGTTCCCGGAAGCGCTTCCCGCCCCTCGCAGGAGTAGCTGTGACCAGCCATGACGGGGCCGACTCCCGACCCCAGGAACCTCCACCACCCCGACCTGAAACCCCGGCCGCCACCGCTGAAACGCCCGCCCGCCGAGCTGAAACCGGCCCGGCCGTGAGCGCCGTCCAGTCAGGTGTTCACCGCCCCGTTCACCCCGCCGCTGAAGCGCCCACCGGTGCGGCTGAAGCCCCGGCCCGCGCCGCTGAAACAGCGCCCGGCGGACCTGAAACGGGCCCGTCCGTGAGCGGTGCTCACGGCGCCGTGAGCACCGGTGAGCACCCGGTGAACACCCCCGCCGCCGGTACCGCTGAAACGCCCGCCCGTGTCCTTGAAACGGACCCAGGTGTGGTTGAAGCGGCGGTGCTGCCCGACCCGATCGCCCTTCCCGCACCGCTCCGGGACGCGCACCGCTCCACCGCCCGGTGGGCCGCCGACCGGTTCGTGGGCGCGCTCCGCCGGATCACCCCGGCCGTGGTCCTCGACCGGTGGGGACAGCCCGTCGGCATCCCCGACTACGGCTCCCCCGCCTTCGCCGCCCTTCCGCCGGCCGACCCGCGGCGGGAAGCCGCGCTCATCACCGCCGCCGAAGCCTGGCGCCAGCAGGCCGAGACCGCACCGGAGTTCATCCACACCGGGCTCCGCAACGAGCTGGTGATCGGCGAGCAGGCCCGCGCCGAGTGGGTGGCCGAAGACGAAGCCTCCTGGAAGCGTCTGGTGCGCACGGTGCGGGCCTGGTCGAACCACCCGACCGCGCTGGAGCTGGCCGAGCAGCGCAGCCGCGCCGCCGAAGCCGCTCGACGGGCCGTGAGCGCTTCTCCGGGCTGGCCGCCGGTGGCGATCCCCGGCCGTCCCGGCTGGCACCGCCACCGTCTCCCCGACGGCCGTCAGGTCGACCTCCCCGACACCACCACCGTCCCCCAGCTTGCGGAGAGCGCCTGATGCCCGTCGAACTCCACCTCGCCACCACCCCCGACGGCCGACCACAGAGCCACCAGGACCCGATGTACGACCCGGCGCCCGGGATCGACCGCCCCTCACGGCCGGGCCCGGTCCCAGACCCGGAGGTGTTCTGCGGCTGGGTCGGCGACACCGTCCGCGACCTCGACCCGACCACCGAGGCCGACCCGGTCGGCGTCCTGGTGAACCTCCTGTCCGCCGGGGGAGCAGCGATCGGCCCGGGGCCGTTCATGTGGATCGGCAACGACCGCCACCCCGCCCTCATCTGGGCCCTCACCGTCGGTGCCACCGCCGCCGGCCGCAAGGGTGCGGGCACCAACACCGCCAAGCGGCTGTTCAAGGCCGCCGTGCCGGAGTTCATCGCCTGCAACACCCGCTCCGGCCTGTCCTCCGGCGAGGGCCTGATCGAGATGGTCCGCGACGGCGACGACGACAAGGACCCCGGCGTCACCGACAAGCGCCTGTGGGTGGTCGAGTCCGAGTACGGCGTCACCATGGCCCGGGGACGGCGGGAAGGCTCCTCGCTCAGCGGCATCCTGCGCCAGGCCTGGAACGGCGAGGACCTGGGCGTGATGAACCGGGACGCGCTGCACGCCACCGCCCCGCACATCGCCGTCATCGGCCACATCTCCCCGCGCGAGCTGCGGGCCAAGATGCAGGACGCCGAGATGGCCGGCGGCACCTACAACCGCTTCCTGCCGGTCTTCGTCCACCGCAACCTCCTCGACCCCGACGGCCAGGGCGCCCCCGACGGACTGATCGACAACCTCGCGTCGGCGTGGAAGACCGTCCTCACCGACGCCCGCCGCGTCGGAGAGGTCCGCCTCACCGAGCAGGCCGCCCAGCTGTGGCGGGAGGAGGTCTACCCGGCCCTGTGCGGGGACGAGGCGGATGAGGGCCCGCTCGCCGAGTTCACCGCCCGCGCCGCCCCCTACGCCAAACGCGCCGCCATGGTCTACGCCCTCCTCGACCACACCGACCGCATCGGCGAAGCCCACCTCCGCGCCGCATGGGCCCTGGTCCGCTACGCCCGCGCCAGCGCCGCCCACATCCTCGGGCCGACCGCCGCCACCAGCACCGGCGACCCCGACCTGGACAAGCTCATCGCCGCTGTGAAGGCCGCCGGACCGGCCGGGCTGTCGGGGGATGAGGTGTACCGGCTGTTCAAGCGCCGCAACGCCGCCTACCGCTCCGACCTCACCGCCCGCCTGTGCCAGCTGCCCGGCTTCGCCGCAGCCCAGGTGCCCGGAGACGGGCGCCACCGGACCGTCTTCCTCTTCGCACCCCCGGGGTGAAAAGGGTGAGAAGGGTGGAAAGGGCCCTGACCTGCGAAAACGCCGGGTGCTAAGCGGGGCGGAAAGGGGTGCCAAGCCCCTCGCACCGCCCGCCACCCCGACTCTTTCCACCCCTTTCCACCCCGCTTTCCACCAGAAGAAACCGCAGGTCAGACCCCTTTCCAACCTTTCCACCCTTTCCACCACACACCCCGCCCAGAAAGGGCCCGCCACCATGACCCGCACACCCGCCACCAACCCCACCCGACCGACCATCCCACCGGACGCCCCACCGACCACCCCGGAGCCCCGGGCCCGCTCCCCACCAGGCCTCAGGGGCCCACCCCGCCCCGACCGCCGCCACCACCCAGGCGCATGCCGGACGGGAACGGGCCCGGCGTCCACCACCAGGACACCGCCACTACCCTCCCCCGCCGAGAGCACCCCGCCCCCGTTGTTGGCGCAGGTCAAAGCACCAACACCAACGCCAACACCAACGCCAACAACGCCGAGGAGCGGCCACCCGAGAGGGGTCGCCATGCGCACCACCCCGCCCGCTCGGAGGCCCCGCGACAAGCTCCTCCGCCGGGCCGGAGACGGGAAGGAAGGCACCGCCCCGTCGCCTTCCTCGACCGGCCCCGTCCGACCCCGCTCACGGCCCCGAACCCACCGCTTCCGAGGCCAGAAGACAGGACCCTCCCAGCCCCTCCCCCGCCCTCTCCCGGCACCCCCTCCCGGGAGGCGGTAGGGCGGTAGGAACCGCAGGTCAGCCCCTACCTACCGCCCTACCTACCGGCCCCCTACCTACCGCCCTACCCCGCTCCGACCGGCACCCCCAGAAGGGGAACACGATCACGCGCCAACGCCACCTCGCCCTACCCCGGCACCGAGCCTGACACCCCCTGACACCTGAAAGCCCTGACACCCAAACCCCTAGGCAAACCCGGTGTCAGACGGCCGCTGACACCGCCCGACACCCACCCCTGACACCTGCTCTGACACCCCGCCCTCACCCACAGGAGAGGCCCATGGCCAACCGCAGCACCCCGGCCGACCCCCGACCCACCGTGGTCGCCCTCCCCACCCGCTTCCTCACCCCCGAGGACATCGCCGCGATGTTCGGCGTCCCGCTGGAGACCGTCTACCAGTGGCGCCGCAAGCGCACCGGCCCGCCCGCCTTCCGCGTCGGCCGGCACCTGCGCTACCACCCCGATGCCGTCGCCCAGTGGATCACTGACCAGACCCAGCAGGCCGCCTGACCCGCAGCCGAACTCGGCACCTCTCCGAGGACTGACAGGCACCCGGAGAGAGGCCCACCCGCAGGGCCTCCACCCACCCCCGCACTGAAGGGCGCGAAGCCCGCCCCCAGCACCCGCCAGTACGACCATCCCGCCCCAGCCTCAGGCGCCCTCTTCCCGAGCTCGCCCGCAACACCGCCCCGGCGGGGCCCATCCAGCACCCCTCCCCCAGCCCTTCCCAACACCCCGCCCCCGTTGTTGTCGCAGGTCAGAGCAACAACAACAACCACAACAACCCAACAACACCGAAGCCACTACCACTTCAAGGAGCGGCCCCATGGCCGGACACATCCAGGACCGCTGGTACAAGACCGAACCCAGCCCCGACGGCAAGCCGCAGCGCGTCCGCACCGACCGTTACGGCACCGGCAAGCGCTACCGGGCCCGCTATGTCGCCCCGGACGGCACCGAGAAGAGCAAGAGCTTCCCCGACCGCCAGAAGCGGCAGGCGGAGGAGTGGCTGGCCCGGATCGAGGCGGACATGTCGCGCGGCCAGTACCTCGACCCGGCGACGGCGAAGACGACCTTCCAGGAGTTCGCCGAGCACTGGCTGAGGAGCCAGACCAGCGATCCCAACACGCAGGCCTCGATGCAGTCGCAGCTGCGGCGGCACGCCTTCCCCCGGATCGGGGCCCGGCCGCTGACCTCGTTCCAGCCCAGCCACATCCGGGAGTTCGTCGCCGAGCTGGAGACCTCCGGCATGTCGGGGTCGTACGCCCGGGTGATCTTCTCCAACGTCCGGGCCGTGCTGAGCGCGGCCGTGGACGACGGCATCCTCCTCCGGAACCCGTGCGCCGCGCAGACCGTGCGCCCGCCGGTCGTCGGCTCCCGGCGGGTCGTCCCGTGGGAGCCGGAGCGGGTGTTCGCCGTCCGGGCGGGCATGACGGAGCGGTACCGGGCCACGGTCGACGTCGGCGCCGGCTGTGGGCTGCGGCAGGGCGAGATCCTGGGCCTGGCCGTGGACGCGCTGGACTTCGACGCCAGCACGATGCACGTCACCCAGCAGCTCAAGCTGAGCCGGAGCAAGCCGGTCTTCGCGCCGCCGAAGGGCGGGACGCTGCGGAGCGTGCCGCTGCCCCGGCCGGTGGCCGACGCGCTCCGGGCCCACATGGAGCGGTTCCCGGCGGTGGAGATCACGCTGCCGTGGATGAAGGTGGGCGGGCCGCCGGTCACGAAGCGCCTGATCTTCACCAGCCTGTCCGACTCGATCGTCTGGCGCGGCATGCTGAACGAGGACCACTGGAAGCCCGCGTTGGCCGCCGCCGGGGTCATCCCGACGCCGGGCAAGGGGGAGTCGTACGCGTCCGCCCGGGAGCACGGCATGCACGCGCTCCGGCACTTCTTCGCCTCGGTGCTGCTCGACGCCGGGGAGAGCATCAAGGCCGTGAGCGAGTACCTGGGCCACGCCGATCCGGGGCTGACGCTGCGGGTGTACGCCCACCTGATGCCGGACAGCCGGCACCGGGCGCGGAAGGCGATCGAAGGGGTCTTCAAGCCCCAAGATCACGAAGGCTGACGGCCCACAGACGGCCCGGGAATGACAACGGCCCCTGATCTGCGCCATACGCGCAGGTCAGGGGCCGTATCGCCAGGTGGGTTACTTCTTGCCCTGGTTCTTGACCGCCTCGATGGCCGCGGCGGCGGCGTCCGGGTCGAGGTAGCGGCCGCCCGGGGTGACGGGCTTGAAGTCGGCGTCCAGCTCGTAGACCAGCGGGATGCCGGTCGGGATGTTCAGGCCGGCGATGGCCTCGTCGGAGATGCCGTCGAGGTGCTTGACCAGCGCGCGCAGGCTGTTGCCGTGGGCGGTGACCAGGACGGTCTTGCCGGCGGCGAGGTCCGGGACGATGGCGTCGTACCAGTACGGGAGCATCCGCTCGACGACGTCCTGCAGGCACTCGGTGCGCGGACGCAGCTCGCTCGGGATCTCGGCGTAACGGGCGTCGCCGGCCTGCGAGTACTCGGCGTCGTCGGCCAGCGCCGGCGGCGGGGTGTCGTACGAGCGGCGCCACAGCTGGAACTGCTCCTCGCCGAACTCGGCCAGGGTCTGGGCCTTGTCCTTGCCCTGGAGCGCGCCGTAGTGGCGCTCGTTCAGCCGCCAGCTGCGGCTGACCGGGATCCAGTGCCGGTCGGCCTTGTCCAGGGCGATCTGCGAGGTGCGGATGGCGCGGCGCAGCAGCGAGGTGTGCAGCACGTCGGGGAGCAGACCCTCGGCGGCCAGGAGCTCGCCACCGCGGGCGGCCTCCTTCTCGCCCTTCTCGTTGAGGTCGACATCGACCCAACCGGTGAACAGGTTCTTCTGGTTCCACTGGCTCTCGCCGTGGCGGAGCAGGATGAGTCGGTACGTCGTGTCAGCCATGGCCCCCAGCTTAGTGGGGGCCGGAAAACCCCTGGTGGGGACCTTCGGCCGCTGTGTAATGTGTGCTCTGCGTATCTGACACTTACATATGTCGGCTGACCGGGCCTGCCGTACCGCTCAGCGGACACCTGCCCTCGGGAGCCCCCACATGCTCGTCACCGCCCGGTTCCGAAGAATGATCCAGGAGACGGCGGGCGGGCTGCCGCGTCAGTTCTGGTGGCTCTGGGTCTCGACGCTGGTCAACCGGCTCGGCGCCTTCGTTGTTCCCTTCCTGTCGCTCTACCTCACCAGCAACCGCGGCTACTCGGTCACCTACGCGGGCGTGGTCGCCGCCCTGTTCGGCCTCGGCGCGGCGGTCTCCTCGATCGTCGCCGGGGTGCTGACCGACCGGATCGGACGCCGCCCGACCCTGCTCGCCGCCCAGCTCGGCACCGCGCTGTTCACCGCCGTGCTCGGCTTCTCGGACGGCCAGGTGACGATCGCGGTGGTGGCCTTCCTGGTGGGCTTCTTCAACAACGCCACCCGGCCGGCCGTCTCGGCGATCATCGCGGACATCGTCCCGTCCGCCGACCGGGTCCGCGCCTACTCGCTGAACTTCTGGGCGATCAACCTGGGCTTCGGCCTCTCCTCCGCGGTCGCCGGCCTGATCGCCACCCACGGCTACCTCACGCTCTTCCTGCTGGACGCGGTCTCCACGGCGCTCTGCGCGGTGGTGATCTTCGTCAGGATCCCGGAGACCAAGCCCGACACCCCGGCCACGAAGACCGACGAACCGGCGGTCGGCCTCGGCGGTGTCTTCCGCGACCGCCGCTTCATGGCCGTGGTCGGCCTCACCCTGCTGCTCGCCCTGGTGATGCAGCAGGGGTCGACCACCCTCCCGGTGGACATGGGCCTCCAGGGCGTCACGCCCACCGAGTACGGCCTGGTCATCGGCCTGAACGGACTGCTGATCGTGCTGCTCCAGATCCCGCTCACCCGGTGGGTCGAGAATCGCAGCCGGTCGGCCATGCTGGCGGCGGCCTCGCTGTTCATCGGCTGGGGGTTCGGGATGACGGCCCTGGCCGGGTCGTCCGCCTGGTTCTACGCCTTCACGGTGGCGGTCTGGACGATCGGGGAGATCCTCTACACACCGACCCTGATGAGCCTGATCGCCGAGCTGTCGCCGACCCACGCCCGCGGGCGCTACCAGGGCGTCTACTCGCTCTCCTGGTCGCTCGCCTCGTTCGTCGGGCCGGCCGTGGGCGGAGTGCTGCTGGAGCGGGCCGGCGGCGGGGCGCTGTGGGGCGCGTGCGGGGTCTGCGGCACGGTCGCCGCGGCCGGCTACCTGGCGCTGGGCAAGCGGACCGGCGCCGCGCCGGGCGTCCGGCCCGGCGGGGCCGTCGTCGCGGTTCCGGCGCCCACGACCGCGGCCGCGACCGCAGTCGCGCCCGAACCCGCGCCCAAGCCTGAGCAAGCTGCGACGGGCGCCTGACCGGCGGGGTCGACCGGCAGGGGCGTCAGCCGGCGTCCGGGGCGGTGGCCTCGGACGCGGCGGTGTCGTCGGACGGGGCGGTGGCCTCGGACGCCGCGGTGTCGTCGGACGGTGCGGCCAGGTGGGCGAAGGCAGCCAGGTTGCGGGTGGACTCCCCGCGCTTGGTGCGCCACTCCCACTCGCGCCGGATCGCCGAGGCGAAGCCCAGCTCCAGCAGGGTGTTGAACGGCTCGTCCGCGTTCTCCAGCACCGTCCCGAGCAGCCGGTCCACGACCTGCGGGGTGAGCGCTTCGAGCGGCAGCCGCCCGGCCAGGTAGACGTCGCCGAGCGCGTCGATCGCGTACCCGACGCCGTACAGCCGGGTGTTGCGCTCCAGCAGCCAGCGGTAGACGGCCTCGTGGTTCTCGTCCGGACGGCGGATCACGAAGGCGTTCACCGACAGGGTGTGATCGCCGACCCGCAGGGCGCAGGTGGTGCTCAGCTTCCGGGTGCCGGGGAGGGCCGCCACCAGCGTGTACGGGTCGGTGGCGGCCGGCTCCCAGGCCACCCCGGCGTCGTCCAGGGCGGCGCGCAGGAGGGTCAGGGCCTCGTCCTTGGTGCGGTTTGCCATGGGGGCGAGGTTACTCGCCGGTACCGGCCGGGCGCAGCTCCCGACGGGCGCGAGCCGAGGGCGGGCCCGGTCCGAGGGCGGGCCCGGTCCGTGGGCGGGCCCGGTCCGGGAGCGGATGCGGGCCGGGGGCGGGCCCGGTGCGGGCCGGGGGCGGGCCCCGGCCTCAGACCAGCCGCTGCCGGGGCGCGGCGAACCGGCCGGCCGGGCGGGCCAGGCTGCCGGCGTACACCTCCGCCGTGGTCGCCGCGGCGGTGTCCCAGCCGAAGCGGGCCGCGTGCCGGGCCGCCGCCGCGCCGCGCCGGGCCACCAGGCCCGGGTCGGTGACGTACGGCTCCAGCGCGTACGACCACTCCAGCGGGTCGTGGCCGTTCACCAGGCTGCCCGTCTCGCCGTCCCGCACCGCGACCGGCAGGCCGCCGACCGCGGCCGCCACCACCGGGGTGCCGCAGGCCTGCGCCTCCAGCGCGACCAGCCCGAAGGACTCGCTGTACGAGGGCATCACCAGCGCCGTCGCCGCCCGGTACCAGTCCGCGAGCTGCGGCTGACCGACCGGCGGGTGGAACCGCACCACGTCGCAGATGCCCAGCTGGGCGGCCAGCTTGTGCAGGCTCTCCGGCCGGGCCAGCCCGGTGCCGGACGGCCCGCCGACCACCGGCACCACCAGGCGCTCGCGCAGGTCCGGGCGGCGGTCGAGCAGCGCGGCGACCGCCCGCAGCAGCACGTCCGGGGCCTTCAGCGGCTGGATCCGGCCGGCGAACAGCAGCACCGCGGCGTCCTGCGGCAGGCCCAGCCGGGCCCGCGCGGCGGCGGGCGCCCGCGGCCCGGCGGGGCGGAAGACATCCAGGTTGACCCCGGGGTGGACGACGGCCAGCTGGTCCGGCCGGGCGTCGTAGTGCAGTTCCAGCTCGGCGGCCTCCTCGGTGGTGTTGGCGATCAGCCGGTCGGCCGCCTCCACCACCTGGGTCTCGCCGATCACCCGGGCCGCGGGCTCGGGCGTGTCGCCCACGGCCAGCGCGGCGTTCTTGACCTTCGCCATGGTGTGCATGGTGTGCACCAGCGGCACGCCCCAGCGCTGCGCGGCCAGCCAGCCGACCTGCCCGGAGAGCCAGTAGTGCGAGTGGACCAGGTCGTAGTGGCCGGGCCGGTGGCCCGCCTCGGTGCGCAGCACCCCGTGGGTGAAGGCGCACAGCTGGGCCGGCAGGTCCTCCTTGATCAGGCCCTCGTACGGCCCGGCGGTGACGTGGCGGACCAGCACGCCCGGGGCCAGCTCGACCGTCGGCGCGTCGTCCGAGCCGGTCGCCCGGGTGAACACCTCGACCTCGATGTTCAGCTCGGCCAGGCGCTTGGCCAGCTCGACGATGTAGACGTTCATCCCGCCGGCGTCCCCGGTACCGGGCTGGTGCAGCGGCGAGGTGTGCACGCTCAGCATCGCTATCCGGCGCGGACGGCGACGGCCGGGCACGAGCGACTGGAGCCGGCCGCGCGCGGGTGCGGCGGGCTGGGCACGGCGTACCGAACGGACCGGGTGCTGGATCACCTGGCTGAAGCCTCCTCTGTGCGGCCCGTCCGGGCGACCCCTCCGGGCCGCCCGCTGTCCGGTGTGCGCTGCCCAGTCCGGGCACACATCACCACCAGTGTGCCAACCGCACGAACCGCGTCCCGCATTCCCGCCCCCGGCCCACGGACCGGGACGGACGGCATCGCCCCAGGTCAGCGCGGCCGCTTCGACGGCCCGACTACCCTTCTGGGCATGGCTGCCTCCTTCGAACCCCCGACCGCCGCGCCCGCCCGCGGGCGGACCGGACGCCCGGTGGGGACGGTCACCCGGGGCACCACCAACACCAACCGGCTGCGCCGGATGGACCGCTGGATCGCCCACACCCTCGGCCGGGCGCTGCGCGCCGCCGAGCGCCCGCCGGTGGCGGTGGACCTCGGCTACGGCGCCGCGCCCTGGACCGCCGTCGAGCTGGCCGGGCGGCTGCGCGCGGTGCGGCCGGACGTCCGGGTGGTCGGGATCGAGATCGAGCCGGAGCGGGTCGCCGCCGCGCTGCCGTACGCCGAGCCGCCGCTGCTCACCTTCCGGCGCGGGGGCTTCGAGGTGCCGCTGGACGGCGGGGCTCCGGCCCAGCTGATCCGGGCCGCCAACGTGCTGCGGCAGTACGACGAGTCGACGGTGGCGGCCGTGTGGGAGCGGCTGTGCGCGCGGCTGGCCCCGGACGGGCTGCTGGTCGAGGGCACCTGCGACGAGATCGGGCGGCGGCACGTCTGGGTCGCGCTCGGCCCCGAGGGGCCCCGGACGGTGACCTTCGCGGCCCGGCTGGGCGGCCTCGGCCAGCCCTCCGACCTGGCCGAGCGACTGCCGAAGGCGCTGATCCACCACAACGTGCCGGGACGCCCGGTGCACGCCTTCCTGGCCGACTTCGACCGGGCCTGGGCCGCGGCCGCGCCCTACGGGGCGTTCGGGGCGCGGCAGCGCTGGGTGGCGGCCTGCGCGGCGCTGGCGGGCAGCTGGCCGCTGGTGGACGCGCGCGGGCGGTGGCGGCAGGGTGAGGTCACGGTGCCCTGGTCGGCGCTGGCGCCGTAGGCGGCGGGGCCGGTGGGGGGCCGGTGGGGGGCCGGTGGGGGGCCGGTGGGGGGCCGGTGGGGGGGCCGGTGGGGGGCCGGTGGGGGGCCGGTGGGGGGCCGGTGGGGGGCCGGCGCGGGTTGGTTCGGGCTGGTGCGGGCTGGTGCGGGCTGGTGCGGGCTGGTGAGCGACCTTATAGATTCACTAGAACGAGTTATCGAATAACTCTGGCGTGTTGACGCCCCGGCAGGCCACCATGGACCCATCCGGGCGGCGCCGCCACACACCGCCCGGTCCGCAACGCACCCAGCCCCAGCACACCGGCCCCGCCGTCAGTCCGCCCAGCCGGGCAGCTCCCGCCGGGCCTGTTCGAACACCTCGTACATCTCCGAACCGAACAGCACGAACCGCACCTCCGCCAGCTCCGAGCCCGCCTCCGCGTCACCGCCGTCCAGCACCTCCGCGACGGTGCCGAGCGCGATCCGGGCCGCGTCCGCCGGCGGCCAGCCGTAGATCCCGGCCGACACGGCCGGGAAGGCCACCGTGCGCGCGCCGAGCCCCGCCGCGGTGCGCAGTGACTCGCGATAGCAGGAGGCCAGCAGCTCCGCCCGCTCCTCGTACTCCTCCGCCCGGTACACCGGCCCGACGGTGTGCACCACCCACCGGGCGGGCAGCCGCCCGGCCGTCGTCGCCACCGCCTGACCGGTGGCCAGCCCCTTGCCGTAGTGCGAGGCACGCAGTCGGCGGCACTCCTCCAGGATCCGCGGCCCGCCCTTGCGGTGGATCGCGCCGTCCACCCCGCCACCACCCAGCAAGGACGAGTTGGCCGCGTTCACCAGGGCGTCCGCGGGGACTGTTCCGTGATGTCACCCTCCACCAGGGTGATCCGGGTCACCGCCGCCACCTCCACCACTCCCCTTCCAGGAACCGCCCGGCACCGCCGGGGCGGGAACCGAGCCCTCGTCCGCATCCGTCCACCACACCGCCATCGTCGTGGCAATGACCACAACGGCCAGGTCGGCGACAGAAATCCCCGGAGATCACGTTATGGTCGCGAGAAGTTCCCCGACGCCCGGTCGGGCACTGCGGACGGACGCCGGCCGTTACGCAGGCGGGGAAAGGGAGGAACCACCGATGCCCGCAACGGGAGACGGGCGGGCACCTGGTGCCGCAGACCTGCCGGGCGCCCATGGCGGCGCCCCCGTCGGCCACGCCCGCAACCGCACCACGACCGGCCGGGCCACGGCGGTCTCCCCCATACCCCACCCCCGCTCACGGGCCGCGCACGCCGGCCACCCGTCCCATGTCTCCGAGCCGGGCGCCGGTCCGGCGGACGGCCCGGCCGACGACGCACCGCTGCGGCTGCTGGTCATCGAGGACGACGCCTCCGACGCCCAGCTGATCAAGGCCGCGGTGGCCGACAGCGGCACCTCGATCGAGATCCACTGGGCCCGCGGACTGGACCAGGCCACCGAACTGCTCGCCCCGCCCGCCCTCTGGGCGCGGCGCGGGCGCTCCCGCACCCCCGAGTTCGGCTGCGTGCTGCTCGACCTCGCCGCGCCCGCCGACCTGCCGGACCCGGAACGGGGGCACCTCCCGGCCTCCCGGACCGGGGGAGGATCCGACGGGCTGGAGGGCCTGCACGAGCTGCTCCGCCGGGCCCCGCACACGCCGGTCGTGGTGCTCACCGACGCCGCCGGGGCCGAACTCGGCGCGGCCGCCGTCGCGGCCGGCGCCCAGGACTTCCTGCTCAAGCACGACACGGACGGCCCGCTGCTCGCCCGCGCCCTGCGCTACGCCGTCGAGCGCAAGCGCGCCGACGAGTCCCAGCGGCGCCTGGTCGAGGCCGAGCTGCGCGGCCAGGAGAACGCCCGCCTCCAGCGCCACCTGCTGCCCACCCCCCTGCTCGACGGCGCCGGGCTCTCCTTCACCCGCCGCTACCGCCCCGGCCGCCGGCGCGCGCTGCTCGGCGGCGACTTCTACGACGCCGTGCGCACCGACGACGGCACCGTCCACGTCGTGATCGGCGACGTCTGCGGCCACGGCCCGGACGAGGCCGCGCTCGGGGTCGCGCTCCGGATAGCGTGGCGCACCCTGGTCTTCGCGGGCCTCACCGGGGAAGCCCTGCTCGCCACCCTCCAGCACGTGCTGGAGCACGAGCGGCGCAGCGAGGAGATCTTCGCGACGCTCTGCATGCTGGTCATCGAGCCCGATGACACCGAGAGCGCGAGCGGGAG
>NZ_JBHUAF010000232.1:0-13537 GCF_042789895.1 Kitasatospora sp. NPDC056783 | reverse complement strand
CGCGGCACGCCCCCTTCCGAGTCGCGGACCCGGGGCCGGGGGTGGGGTCAGGAGGTGGGGGCCGTCAGGTCGTAGAAGGTGGCCGAGCCGACCGTCTTCGCGGTGAAGTGGGACGCCACCCAGGACTCGATCCGGGCGGACTCGCTCTCCTGCCCGCCCTCGTCGCCGCTCGCGCCGCCGCCGAAGCCGCGGTGGGAGCCGCCGCCGACGAACCAGTGCACCTTGCCCTCCTGGACGTACGTCCGGAAGCCGGCCAGGGTCAGCGAGGGGTCGGTGCCGTTGAAGCCGCCGAGGGCCATCACCGGCTCGCCGGTGGCGAGTTGGTAGCCGGCGGCGTTCTGCGAGCCGACCGTGGCGGCCGCCCAGGTGTAGTGGCCGGCGTCCTCCTCGATCAGGGCGGCCGCCTCGTCGCTCACCTTGGTGCCGCCGAGCAGGCCACCCATGCTGCCGACCAGACCGCCCATGGCCTCGGGGACCTGCCTGCCGGGGAAGCCACCGGGGAAGCCGCCCGTGCCGCCCGTGCCGTCAGTGCCGTTTCCAGTGCCGTTTCCGGTGCCGCGCTGGTGGCGGCCGTTGCCCGAGCCGTCACCGCCGAAGCCCTGGCCGCCGCCGGGGAAGCCCTGTCCTCCCGGGAAGCCCTGCGGGCCGCCCTGACCGCCCTGACCGCCCTGGCCACCCTGGCCACCCTGACCGAACCCGGGCCGGCCGCCGTTGCCGCCGTCCGGGAAGCCCTTGGCGCCCTTGCGCCCGCCGCCGCCCGGCCCGAACCCGCCCTGCACACCCGGTCCGGCGGTCACGATCGAGCCGCTGTGCGGGGTGTTCACGGTGTCCACCGCGTACGCCGCCGGACCGCCGAGCGCCGCCGCCAGGCCCACCAGGCCCGCCACCGAGGCGAGCCGCGCGCCCGTCCGCCCGGAGACCCGGCCGACGAACGGCCCGGCGGCCAGCGCGACCGCCGCCGCCAGCCCGCCGGCCAGCACCGCCCAGCGCAGCCACGGCAGGAAGTCCGAGCTGCGGCCGAGCAGCACGAACGCCCAGACCGCCGTCACCGCGAGCGTCCCGGCCAGCACCAGCGCCCAGGGCAGCCGGTGCCGGGCTCGCCACAGCCCGTCCACGCCCATGCCGGCCAGCGCCGCGACCGCCGGGGCCAGCGCCACCGTGTAGTACTGGTGGAAGATCCCGGACATGAAGCTGAAGACCAGCGCGGTGGAGAGCAGCCAGCCGCCCCAGACCAGGAAGGCCGCGCGGGCGGTGTCGGTGCGGGTGTGACGGCGGGTCGCCCAGAGGCCGGCCAGCAGCAGGATCAGCGCGGCCGGCAGCAGCCAGGCGATCTGTCCGCCGATGTCGGTGCCGAACATCCGGGTCAGCCCGGTCTGGCCCCAGCCGCGTCCACCGCCGGGCATCGCGCCGCCGGGAGCGCCGCCCGGCAGGTCGAGCCCGGCCGGCATCCGGGCGCCGCCGCCCACGCTGCCGCGCTCGTTGCCGTCGACCCGGCCGAGGCCGTTGTAGCCGAAGGTGAGCGAGAGGAAGCTGTTGTCCTGCGAGCCGCCGATGTACGGGCGGGCCGAGGCCGGCATCAGCTCGACGATCGCCACCCACCAGCCGCCCGAGACCAGCAGCGCCGCGCCGGCGAGGAGGGTCTGCCGGACCCGCCGCCAGAATCCGGTGGGCGCCGCGACCAGGTAGACCACCGCGAAGGCGGGCAGGACCAGGAAGGCCGCCAGGGTCTTGGTGAGGAACGCCAGGCCGAACATCACACCGGTGAACAGCAGCCACCGGGTGCCCGCCGCCTCGATCGCCCGCACCAGCCCGTACGCGGCCAGCGTCAGCAGCAGCACCAGCAGCGCGTCCGGGTTGTTGAAGCGGAACATCAGCGCCGCGACCGGGGTGAGCGCCAGCGCGGCGCCCGCCAGCAGGCCGCCGAGCGGGGAGAAGCGGCGGCGCACCGTCGCGTACAGCACGCCGACGGTGGCCGCGCCCATCAGTGCCTGCGGGGCCAGCACCGACCAGGAGGAGAGGCCGAAGATCCGCGCCGAGAGCGCCATCGGCCACAGCGCGGCCGGGGGCTTGTCGACGGTGATGAAGCTCGCGGCGTCCGAGGAGCCGAAGAAGAAGGCCTTCCAGCTCTGGGAGCCGGCCTGGACGGCGGCCGAGTAGAAGGCGTTGGCCCAGCCGGAGGCGCTCAGGCCCCACAGGTAGAGGACGGCGGTCGCGGCCAGCAGCGCCAGCAGGGCCGGGCGCACCCAGCGCGGGTCGTCCGCGCGCCCGCGCCAGGCGCGGGCCGGGAGGGTGCGCAGCCGGCCGGACCAGGAGGCCGGGCCCTTGGGGCCGGCGGGCGGCAGGGGCTGCTCGGGGAAGAGCGGCGCCGGGTCCGGCCGGACCGGGTCCGGCCGCGACACCTCCGGCGGCGGGTAGTTCGCGGCCTCGGGCCACGGTTCGCCGGCCGGAGGGGTGTAGCTGCTGGTGGTCATGCGCCATACGGTCGGTGGCGCCTCTGAGAGAACCGTGAGACGGGGCTGTGAGGGGGGTGTGATCTGCCGGGCGTCGCCGGACGTCACGCCGACGGCGGTACGGCGAGGTGCTTGCCCAGCCACTCCAGGGCCGGGGGGATCTCCCGGGTCCAGGTGTGGAAGTTGTGGCCGGCCGTGTCCAGGGTGATGGAGGACATCGTGGTGGGGGCCTTGAAGGCGGCGATCATGGCCTTGGTCTCGTCGTAGTTGTTCTCGTCGTTCGCGGTGGTCAGCAGCAGGTTGACCGGGGCCGGCGGCTGGTTCTTCAGCCGCCACAGCAGGTCGTTCTCCTGCTTCAGCTGGGTGCTGCCGCCGAACAGGTCACCGGTGGTCGGGTCGTGGGCCGCGCCGTAGTAGCCGGAGAGGGCGACCGCCGAGCGGTAGGCGTCGGGCTTGCGCAGCGCGAACTTGAGCGCGCAGTAGCCGCCGGTGGAGTTGCCGATCACCGCCCGGTTGGCCGGGTCGGTGCCGATCCGGTAGGTGGTGGCGAGGGCCTTGGGCAGGTCGCTGGTGAAGAAGGTCTCCACCTGGGGGCCGTTCGGCACGTCCACGCACTCGGTGTCGCGGTCGCCGACCAGGGTGGGGCGGGTCATGACCAGGACGGTCGGCGGCAGCTTCTTCTGCTCGATCGCCTCCAGCGTGGACGCCGGGTACTGCATCAGCGAGATCAGCTTCTCCGGGGTGCCCGGGTAGCCGGTGAGCACCAGGGCCATCGGGAAGTGCTGCTTGGCGTGGTCCGGCTGGAAGTACTGCGGCGGCAGGTAGACGTACGCCTCGGTGCTCAGGCCGCTGCCCGCTCCTTTGATGTCGACCTTCTGGATCAGTCCGGAGCGCTCCGGGTCGGAGCCCTGGGCGGAGTAGAACTTCTGCTCCCCGGTGACGGCCACCCCGGAGGCGTTGGGCTGGTGGTCGACCACGGTGCCGAGGCCGCCGCTGGTGCCGAGCAGGTCGGTCCAGGAGCTGTAGAAGCCGAAGTAGCTGTTGGCGATCAGGCCCATCGCGGCCAGCACCGAGACCTGGGTGGCGAGGAAGGCGCCGATCCGGCCCAGCCAGGACTTCCAGCCCTTGCCGCCGAACCGCGGCCAGAGCCACATGGTGGCGGCGAAGACGGCGATCGCGAGGAGCGAGGTGATGATCTGGAGCGGGAGTCCGGTGAGGCTGAGCACGGGGCCGATCGTAGTTGACCTCCTGGGAGCTTCCTGAGTGCGGGCCCCGGGTTGGTGATCACGAGGTGATGGCTTGACCTCGCCATGACGCGGTCGGCGCGATGTGCCGTCGCGTGTGCGGACGCCGCGCGGCCGGAGCGCGGCCGGAGCGCGGACCGGCCGATTCGCGCCACAACGGCGCACCCGTGAGGACCAGTTCGGTCCGAACCGTTGACCCCTTGAAGTGGCCATGGCACTTTCGTGCGGCGCGGACGTCGACGACCAGTCGTACACCCCGCGATCCCCCACAAGGAGAGCCATGTTCAAGAGACTTGTCGCGATGGCCGGTACGGGTGCCGTCGTCGCGGGCGGGCTGGCCTTCGCCGCCGCCCCGGCGCACGCGGTCCAGGCGGCCGACCTGACCTCCACCATCGCCCTCAGCAACTGCTCGGCGTCGCTGGTCCGTTACCCCACCTCGGTGGACGGCGACCGCGCGCTGATGCTCACCAACGGGCACTGCCTGCCGAGCATGCCCTCGGCCGGCCAGGTCATCCAGAACGCCACCGCCAGCCGCAGCGGCACCCTGCTCGACGGCGCGGGCAACAGCCTGGGCACCGTCCAGGCCGACAAGGTGCTCTACGCGACGATGACCGGCACCGACGTCGCGCTCTACCAACTCACCGACACCTACGGGTCGATCACCTCCAAGTACGGCGCCACGGCGCTGACCGTCAGCGACGCCCACCCGACCGACGGCGCGTCGATGTACATCCCCTCGTCGTACTGGAAGCAGGTCTGGAACTGCTCCGTCAACGGCTTCGTGCCCACGCTGCGCGAGGACCAGTGGACCTGGCACGACTCGCTGCGCTACAGCTCCGGCTGCAACACCACCCACGGCACCTCCGGTTCGCCGATCGTCGAGTCCGCCAGCGGGCGGATCATCGGCATCAACAACACCGGCAACGACGACGGCGCCATGTGCACCATGAACAACCCGTGCGAGGTGGCCGCCGACGGCACCACCAAGGTCTACAAGGGCCAGAGCTACGGTGAGGAGACCTACTGGTTCACCACCTGCCTGAACCCCTCGACCCGGGCCATCGACCTCAACGTGGCCGGCTGCCTGCTCACCAAGCCGGCCGGCAGCGCCGTCTCGGTGTCCAGCCCGGGCAACCAGTCCACCGCGGTGGGCGGCGTGGTGAACCTCCAGATCAACGCCTCGGGCGGCACCGCCCCGCTGACCTACGCCGCGACCGGCCTGCCCGCCGGGCTGTCGATCAACTCCTCGACCGGCGTCATAGCCGGCACCGTCTCCACCGCGGGCGGCTCCAACGTGACCGTCACCGTCACGGACGCCGCCGGCAAGTCCGCCTCCACCGCCTTCACCTGGGCCGTCTCCACCGGCGGCGGCAGCTGCACCCCGGCGCAGCTGCTGGGCAACGCGGGCTTCGAGACCGGCTCCGCCGCTCCGTGGACGGCGTCCGGCGGCGTGGTGGACAGCAGCGCCTCGCAGCCGGCCCACGGCGGTTCGTGGAAGGCGTGGCTGGACGGCTACGGCTCCGCGCGCACCGACTCGCTCTCCCAGACGGTGACCGTCCCCGCCGGCTGCAAGGCGACGCTGAGCTTCTGGCTGCACGTGGACACGGCCGAGACGTCGACCACCACCGCGTACGACAAGCTGACCGTGGCGGTCAACGGCACCACGCTGAAGACCTACTCCAACCTGGACGCGGCGGCCGGCTACCAGCAGCGGACCTTCGACCTGTCCGCCTACGCGGGCCAGAGTGTCACCCTGAAGTTCACCGGGACCGAGGACGCCTCGCTCCAGACCAGCTTCGTGATCGACGACACCTCCATCCAGACCAGCTGAACCGGCGGTCCCGCGCCGCGCGGCCCGTCCCCTCGGGCCGCGCGGCCAGCTTCCTTCAACGCCCTTGTGCTGGAGCTGAGTTGGCGGCTCCAGTCGGGCCCTGTCGTATGCTGGCCGGATGATCAAGCCGATTGAGCTGGTGATATTCGACTGCGACGGCGTCCTGGTGGACAGCGAGGTGATCGCCGTCCGGGTCGTGGTGCGGCTGGCGGCCGAGATGGGCTGGCCGCTGACCGAGGCCGAGGTGATCGAGAAGTTCGTCGGGCGGTCGGAGGCGGCCTGCCACGCGGTGGTCGCCGAGCGGCTGGGGGAGGAGGCCGCGACGCTGTACGACAAGCGCTTCCGGGAACTGCACGCCGAGGCGGTGGACGCCGGGCTGACGCCGGTGGCCGGCCTCCCGGAGGCGCTGGACGCGATCACCCTGCCGACCTGCGTGGCCTCCAGCGGCACCCACGAGAAGATGCGCCACACCCTGGGCCGGACCGGCCTCTACGACCGTTTCGCCGGGCGGATCTTCAGTGCCACCGAGGTCGGGCGCGGCAAGCCCGCCCCGGACCTCTTCCTGCACGCCGCGCGGACCATGGGTGTCGACCCGGCCGCCTGCGTGGTGGTCGAGGACAGCAACCCGGGCGTCCGGGCCGCGCGTGCCGCAGGGATGCGCTCGCTCGGCTACGCGGGCGGCGTCACGGCCGCCGAGCGGCTGGCCGGGCCGGGCACGGTGGTCTTCGAGGACATGCGCGAGCTGCCCGGCCTGATCGCCGCCGGAGCGGTCCGCCGGGGGTAATCCGCTTGCCGGGACCGGAACGCGGGTGGCAGGGTCGGTCGCCATGACGGCCTCGCGCAGGATGCACCCCGACGAACTCGACATCGACGAGGCGCTGGTGCGGCGGATGGTCGCCGAGCGGTTCCCGCGGTGGGCCGGGCTGCCGGTCGAGCCGGTGGTACCGGTCGGGACCAGCCACGCGATGTACCGGCTGGGTGCCGAGCTGGTGGTGCGCGTCCCGCGCACCCCGCGGTCGGCCGGGGAGATCGGCCAGGAGGACCGCTGGCTGCCGCGCCTCGCCCCGCACCTGCCGGTCCCGGTGCCGGTCCCGCTGGCCGTGGGCGGGCCGGTCGACGGCTGCCCGTGGTCCTGGGCGGTGCTGCGCTGGCTCGACGGGACGAACCCGGTCGTCGGTGAGCTCGCCCAGCCGGTGCCGCTGGCCGAGGACTTGGCCGCCTTCGTGACCGCCATGCGCCGGCTGGACCTGGCCGGCGGCCCGGCCTCCTACCGTAGCGAGACACTGGCGGACCGGGACGCGAACGTCCGGAAGGCGATCGGCGCGGTGGCGGACGTCATCGCCGCCGAGGCCGCGACCGCCGCCTGGGAGGAAGCCCTCAAGGCCCCCGGACACCCGGGCCCCCCGGTCTGGATCCACGCCGACCTCCAGCCCGGCAACCTGCTGGTGTCCCCGGACGGCCGCCTCGGCGCCGTCATCGACTTCGGCTGCGCGGGCCTGGGCGAACCGGCCGTCGACCTGATCCCCGCCTGGTACGTGCTGCCCGCCCCGGCCCGCGAGGCCTTCCGTACGGCCGTGGCCGCCGACGACGCGGCCTGGGCCCGAGCCCGCGGCTGGGCCCTGTCCGTCGCCCTGATGGAGGTGGCCTACTACCGGGAGAGCAACCCGAGGATGGCCGCCACCGCCCGCCACGTGATCGCCGAGGTCCTCGCCGATCACGCAGCCCCGCCCGCCGGCCGCCCCGCGTAGGGCGGGCCGCGCCGTTCGATCACGGGCGGGGCGGCCTCGATCCGCCGGGATTCAGGTCACCGGCAGGCACACGGCGTAGACCATGTAGGAGCCGCTGGTGCTCGCCGAGTTGTTGAAGGAGACCGTCCACGTGTTGTCGCTGGACGGGTAGGACTCGTACAGCTGGGCCGTGAGGTTGTTGCCCCCGAGGGGCGTCCTCAATCCACCGCCCGTGATGACGGTTCCCGCCGGGCAGGTCGCGGAGCCCGTGTTGGGCCCGGAGGTCAGTGTCTCGGTCGTCTGGACGATCTGGGTCGGCAGGGTCGGTCCGGCGGGTCCTGTCGGTCCGGCGGGTCCTGTCGGTCCGGCAGGTCCCGTCGGTCCGATGGGTCCCGCAGGTCCGACAGGGCCGATGGGGCCGGCGGGCCCCTCTGCTCCGACAGGTCCCGCGGGCCCGGCGGGCCCGGCAGGTCCGGTGGGTCCGGTGGGTCCTGCGGGTCCGACAGGTCCGATGGGTCCGGCGGGTCCCGCAGGTCCGGCAGGCCCTTCCGGTCCGGGAGGCCCGGGAGGCCCTTCCGGCCCGGGAGGTCCCGGAGGGCCCGGTTTCCCCTGCATGCAGAGGTGCGGGCAGCCGCTCCACCGTCTGTAGTTGTCCTCACCACCGGCCGCGGCCTGAGGCATCGTTACCCCGGTCAGCAGTGCGGCGGCCAGCACCGACAGGGCGGCGTTCCGCAGCAGGGTCGGGCGCTTCTGTCTCAATCCGTCCTCCATGAGTCGTTCGAGTTCCGGGCTCGCCCGCACACCGCACACAGTCAGCAGGGGGGGCACGAAAACCATGTGAACACGCCTGAGAAATCCTCGCGAGCAAGGAGACCCTTTTGGGATTCCGCCGTACCGGTGAGGCTGACGCGGTGTCCGTCGGCCCCCGGGAGGCGTCGCTCTGTCAGCTCGGCGGCGGACCGCTGCCGACCCGGGTGCTTTCGCCTCGTCATGGTCCACGCGGGACCGGGCGGCCTGCCGGGATCGTCGCCGTCCGTGGCAAGGGCGGTCCGCCGGCGGTCGGAGGGCCTGCGGACCGAGGCCGTCAGCCGACACCCCCCTCCCGGTTCTTCCGGGAGGGGGGTGTCGGGAATCCGGGAGGACGGCGCCGGCCGAACTTCCGTGAACGGTCAGGTCATTGGCGGGACCGCTTCCTCGTGGTACGGCTTGGCGCGGCTTTCCACCCGCTCAAAATCCGGACTGTTGACCGGAGTTGACCTCCGGCGAGGTCGACCGGAAAGGGCTCAGCTGGCGAACCCGCCCTGGGGGCGGATGATTTCCAGGTTGGTGCCGTCCGGGTCGTTGAAGTAGGCGACCTGGGTGCCGAGGGCGTCGCTCGGGGTGACCTCGCCCTCGATGAAGGTGTAGTCCTCGCCGAGGAACTCGTAGCCCGCTTCCCTCATCCGCCGGTACACCGCGTCGAAGTCGTCGACCCGCAGGCACAGGTGCATCGAGCCGGGCCGGTTGGCCACCCCGTTGGTCCGCTCGCCGACCGGCTCCTGGAACTGGATGAGGTCGATGCCCAGGCTGTTGTCCAGGTTGATCGTGGCGTAGCGCAGCTTCGCGACGGGCAGTCCCTGCGAGCCGCCGAACGGCACGCTGTGCATGGTCCCCTCCGCGACGGGCTCCCGTCCGGTGAGGGCCGTGTAGAACGCGATCGACGCGTCCAGGTCGGAGACCGAGATGCCGACGTGGGCGGCCCGGGTGAGGTTCATCGGGGTGCTGGAAACGGCCATGGCCATCCCTCTCGTTCGCGCCCCGGTGGTCGGGTGGGCAGCGCGGGGCGGGGCACTGGAGAACCGGTCCGCTTCCCATTCTCCCGGCGCCCGCCGATCGCGCACGTCGGAGGGCCGCGGCACCGGGGCCGGGGCCCGGCGGTGTTCAGCCGCGCTCGCGGGGTACCCGGTGCTGCCACTCCCGGGCGAACACCACCGACCCCGCCTCCAGTGCCCTCAGCTGGATGACGCTGATGAAGTGCCCGGCGTCGCAGCGCAGTTGGGTGCGGGTCTGGACGGTGACGTCCCAGCCGATGTCGGGCCGTTCCAGCCGCACGGTGTGGTCGGTGCGGGCCTGGGCGCTGAGCGGGGCGCCGGTGAGGACCCGGTAGGCGGTGACGGTGTGCTCGTCGCGGACCAGGCCGTCGGGGTGGGTGCGGGTGCCGTCGGAGGCGGGGGAGAACTCGGTGCGCCACTCGTGGCGGCCGAGGTCGTGCACGGTGATGTGCTCGGGCCGGGCGGTGAGCGGCTCGGTGAGGTGGATGTCGAGCGGTTCGGGCAGCTCCGGCCGCTCGAAGGTGACGGGCGGTGCGCCGACGTCCGCGGCCAGGTGGCGCACCGGCAGGCTCAGCGTGGAGCGGGACGGGTCGACGCCGTACCCGGTGCCGTCCGCCCGCGGCCACAGCCAGGGCCAGTAGACCGAGGAGAGCGCGAGCCGGAGCCGGTGTCCGGCCGGGAACGTCCAGGCGCAGGCGGCCAGTTCCACCTCGGCGTCCGGCCCGTCGGCGGCCAGGGCGCCCCGGGTGACCAGCTCCGAGGTGCCGTCCGGGCCGACCGAGCAGAGCCGGACCACCACCTGGGCGGGCGTCCCGTCCTCGCGCGGACGCAGCCGCAGCCGGACGGTCGGCGGGCCGAGCAGTTCGACCGGTTCGGGCAGCGGCTGGGAGTCGAAGCAGACCGAGCGGCCGTCCTCCTCCCGCTGGTCGGGGGGCTGGTCGGCGGGGCGGCCGCGCGGGACGTAGGCGCCGGAGTCGAGGCCGGTGTGCTGCGGGGAGCGGACCGTGGCGTAGCGGTCGTCGGAGGCGGTGCCGGCGGTGCGCAGCGGTCCGTCCAGGCCGTAGTGGATCTCCCGGACGTCGGGGGAGGGCCAGGCCTCGTCGCCGGTCCAGCGGGTGGAGAGCCAGCTGCGCAGCGCGGGTTCGGCGAGGGCGCCGGTGTCGGCGCCGCGCAGCCAGTGGTCCCACCAGCGCAGGACGTCGGGCAGGGCGGCCTCGGGCAGGCCGTGCGGCCAGGGGCCGATCAGGGCGCGCGCGGTGGGGGACTCGGCGAGCAGGCGCAGCACGAAGGAGCAGGACGGGTCGCCCCAGCCGGTCACCGCGAGGACGGGGACGGACACCGGGACGGTGGACTCGCCGGGGGCGAGCCACTTCTCGACGGGCGGGGCCAGCGACTCCAGCCGGGCCAGCCAGCCGGCCCGCCAGGCGTCGCCGACGTGGCGCGGGTCCGGGGGCAGGGCGGCGTCGGCGACCAGGGCGGTGAGCCGGGTGTGCAGGCCGGCGGCGAGCACGGCCCCGCCGAGCCGCAGGCCTCCCTCGGGGCAGGCGGCCGCCACGGCGCCGACGACGTCGGGCGTGCGGGCGGCGAGCCGCAGCGCGGTGGTGGCGGCGGCGCCGACGCCGAGCAGGCCGAGCCGGCCGTTGCACCAGGGACGGCGGGAGAGCCAGTCGACCACGGCGGCGCCGTCGGCCAGTTCCTGCGCGCCGCCGGGTTCGCCCGGGGTGCCGTCGGAGTTGCCGCACCCGCGCGTGTCGACCCGGACGGTGGCGTAGCCGTGGCCCGCGAACCAGGGGTGGCGGCGGGCGTCCTCGGCGGCGGTGCGGTCGCCGAGGCGGCCGCCGGAGTACTCCAGCAGGGCGGGGCCGGGTTCGCCGCCGAGCGGCCGCCACAGCCGGGCGGCCAGCCGGGTGCCGTCGGGCAGCGGGATGCGCAGGTCCTCACGGGTGGTGCGGTAGGCGTAGGACGGCATGGCCGCTCCCATCGGTCCCGGGCGTCGGTAATCCGACAGTAGGGGAGGGAGCGGCCACGTGCCTGGTGAGCGGTGCCCCGGCGAGCGGTGCCCTGATGAGCGGGGCCCTGGTGAGCCGGGGTCCGGCGATCAGGCCTTGCTCAGCCAGGCGGTGGCGTTCAGGGCGAGGGCGGCGTCGGTGCCCGCCGGGTCGTCCCAGCCGTTGTACAGGGTGTTGCCGGACTGGCCGGTGCCGTCGTCGATCGGGGAGCTGTCGCCCCAGACCGCGACCCGGCCGGAGCCGAAGGTGCTGGTGACGAAGAAGGCGCCGGTGTTGCCGCTGTAGCCGGTCCGGTAGACCAGGCCCTTGACGTTCGGGTTGTCGGCGGGCTTGAGGGTGAAGGTGGTGCCGTTGCGCAGGATCGAGCCGGTGACGGTGCCGAAGGGGCCGTGCAGCACCGGGTCGGCCGGGTCGTTGACGGCGCGCGGGTTGTCGGTGGTGATGTTGAGCAGGTCGACCGAGAAGCCGAAGGGGTCGTTGTTGTCGACCCCGTTGTTGGTCAGCAGGTCGTTGATGATCTTCGGGGAGTCCCAGCCGTCGTTGTTGCGGTCGCTGTTGATGTGGTCGGAGACCAGGAACAGGCCGCCGCCGTTCTTCACGAAGTTCATCAGCGCGGTCTTCTCGCTCGCCGAGAACCGGATGTTCGGCTCCGGGATCACGAAGGTGTCGAAGTTGGCGAGGTCGAGCGCGGCGCCGGTGCCGTAGCTGATGGTGGAGCCCGCCGGGAGGGCCTTCAGGCTGTACTGGCCGGTCTTCTGGAGAGCGACGCCCCAGGCCGAGAGGGCGCCGGTCCAGCTCTTCTCGGTGGTGGGGTTGGCGTTCTGGGCCAGCGGGTCGGGCTGGCTGGTGCTGATGATCCAGTCGGCGTTGCCCGCGGTCTCGGCCTTGCTGTTGTCGAACAGCACCCGGTGCGGGGTCGCACTCACCGCGGCGGCCTTGGCGCCGGTGGGGGCGGTGGGGGCGATGGCGGTGGCGGTGGCCGGGGTGGTGAGACCGGCCGTGAGCAGCGCCGCACCGGCCAGGGCCGCGGCGGTTCGGATACGGATCGTCATGTGCCGTTCCTTCGTGGGGAGTTGGAAGTCGGCGCCCGAGTTTTCGCGCGTAGAACGGGAGTATCCGCGCGTAGAGCGCACCGTGAAAGCCCCCGGAGGTTACGAGGCGTTGTACGGGTCGTGACGATCTTCGTGGCACGTCGTGAAGCGGGGGGAGACGAATCCGTAATTGCGCATGACTTGCAACTGCGCACTTCGAAGCGGAAAGATGGCCCAGCTTCGACCGCCCGAACGAAAGGACACGACGATGACCGCCCCCCGCTGGCGGGACCGACTCACCCGGGAGGAGTGGATCCGCCTCGCCGGAATGGGCGGCTTCATCCTGGCGCTGCACGTCATCGGGTGGTTCACGCTGCTCGCGCTGGTCGAGCCCGAGCACTACGACGTCGGCGGACAGGTGTTCGGCGCGGGCATGGGTCTCACCGCCTACACCCTCGGCATGCGGCACGCCTTCGACGCCGACCACATCGCCGCCATCGACAACACCACCCGCAAGCTGATGGGCCAGGGCAAGCGTCCGCTGTCGGTCGGCTTCTGGTTCTCGCTCGGGCACTCCTCGGTCGTCTTCGGCCTCTGCGCGCTGCTGGCCTTCGGCATCCGCTCGCTGGCCGGCCAGGTGGAGTCCGACGACTCGACGCTGCACGAGATGACCGGCCTGATCGGCGTCACCGTCTCCGGCACCTTCCTGCTGCTGCTCGGCCTGATCAACCTGGGCGCCTTCAACGGCATCCTCAAGGTCTTCCGCCGGATGCGCCACGGCGAGTACGACGAGGCGGAGCTGGAGCGCCAGCTGGAGCGGCGCGGGCTGATGAACCGCATCCTCGGCCGGGTCACCAGGGCCGTCACCAAGCCCTGGCACATGTACCCGGTCGGCCTGCTGTTCGGCCTGGGGTTCGACACCGCCACCGAGGTCTCCCTGCTGGTGCTGGCCGGCGGCGCGGCGGCCTTCTCGCTGCCCTGGTACGCGCTGCTCACGCTGCCGATCCTGTTCGCGGCCGGGATGAGCCTGCTGGACACCATCGACGGCTCGTTCATGAACTTCGCGTACGAGTGGGCCTTCTCCAAGCCGGTCCGCAAGATCTACTACAACCTGACCGTCACCGGTCTTTCGGTGCTGGTCGCGCTGGTCATCGGCTCGATCGAGCTGATCGGCCTGCTCGGGGAGAAGCTGGACATCACCAGCGGGCCGGTCGCCTGGATCGGCGGGCTGGACCTCAACTTCGTCGGCTACGCGATCGTCGGGCTGTTCGTGCTCACCTGGGCGGCGGCGATCGCCTACTGGAAGTTCGGCAACGTCGAGGAGAAGTGGTCGGCCGGGCTGACCGCGGGATCCGCGGCGGCGGGCGCCGCGAAGCCCGAGTAGGGCGAGGGGCGACGCGCGGCCGAGGGGCCGGTGACCGGAACTCCGGTCAC
>NZ_JBHUAF010000231.1:0-13545 GCF_042789895.1 Kitasatospora sp. NPDC056783 | reverse complement strand
CGGTGGGTTCCGTGGCCCCGGCGGGCGCCGGTTAAGCGGGTTGTTCGGTCAGATCGGTCGGGTCGGTCAGCGGTTGCGGCGGCGCCTGCTGAGGCCGAGGGCGAGGGCCCCGATGATCAGCAGCACGGCCGCGACGGCGGTCGCGGTGAGGACGGCGGCGCCGGTGTGGGCGAGCGGTCCGGACGGCTTGGGGGCCGTGGGGTTGCTGGGGTTGGTGGGTGTGGCCGGGTCATCGTGCTCGACCTTCACCGTGGCGGTGGCCTCGGGGGAGGTGATCACGCTGTTGCCCGCCTTGCCGGTGGCGCCGGCGGTGTTGACGACCTTTCCGTGGGTGGCGTCCTCGGCGGTGATGGTGTGCGACTTGGCGCCGCACTCCATCACCTCACCCGGGGCGAGACTCGTCCTCGGGCAGGTCACGTCACCGGCGGTGGGGTCGTCGACCTTGATGTCGGTGACGGTGAGGGTGCCCTGGTTGGCGACGGTGAACTTCCAGTCGATGCGGTCCCCGGCGTCGGTCTTCCCGTTCCCGTTGACGTCGGTGACCTGGGCGGACTTGGTGAGGCCGAGCGCGCCCTGTCCGTTGGAGGGAACGGTGACCTCGGACGGCGGGGACACGGGGGGTTCGCCGCGCGGCGGGGTGCCGGTGGCGGTGGCCGTGTTCCTGATCGTGCCGGTGTCGACGTCGGCCTGGGTGACCTTGTAGCCGGCGGTGCAGGTGACGGTGGCGCCGGGCGCGAGCGAGGACGCGTCCTTCGGGCAGGTGAGGGGGGAGAGCTTGCCGTGCCCGGTGAATTCGCCCTCGGTGACCTTGACGTCCTTGATGGTGACGTTGCCGGTGTTGGTGACGGCGAAGCCGTAGGTGACGGTCTCACCGGCGACGAGCTTGCCGGGCTTCTCGGTCTGCGCCGACTTGACCACCGTGAGCGCGGGCTTCGGCGCCTGCGGCAGCTCCACCTCGGACGGCGGGGACACGGGGGGTTCGCCGCGCGGCGGGGTCCCCGTGCCGGTCGCGGTGTTCTTCACCGAACCGGCGTCGACGTCGGCCTGGGTCACCACGTAGGTGGCGGTGCAGGTGACGGTCGCGCCGGGCGCGAGCGAGGCCGTGCCGGCCGGGCAGGTGACGGGGGAGAGCTTGCCGTGCCCGGTGAACTCGCCCTCGGCGACCTTGACGTCCTTCAGCGTCACGTTGCCAGTGTTGCGCACCGCGAAGCTGTAGGTGACAGTCTCGCCGGCGACCAGCTTGTCGCCCTGGCCGCTGGTGGTGGCCGACTTGACCACGGTCAGGCCGGGTTCGTCGTCGGTCGTCACCGTCGTCTCGGACGGCGGGGACACCGGGGGCACGCCCTTGGGCGGGGTGCCGGTGGCGGTGGCGCTGTTCTTCACCGCGCCCGCGTCGACGTCCTCCTGGGTGACGGTGTACGTGGCGGCGCAGAGCACGGTGGCGCCGGGCGCCAGGGTGGTGGCCTCCTTGGGGCAGGTGACGGGGGACAGCTTGCCGTGGCCGGTGAACGCGCCTTCGGTGACCTTGACGTCCTTGAGGGTGACGTTGCCGGTGTTGGTGACGGCGAACTTGTAGGTGATCTCCTCACCGGCGACGAGCTTGCCCGTGGAGGAGGTCTTCACGACCGCCAGCGCGGGCTTCTCCGGCGCGGGGACGACCGTCTCGGACGGCGGGGACACCGGCGGTTCGCCGCGAGGCGGGGTGCCGGTCGCGGTTGCGTTGTTCTTGATCGAGCCCGCGTCCACGTCCGCCTGGGTGACGGTGTACGTGGCGGTGCAGGTCATCGACGCGCCCGGGGCCAGCGAAGCGGCCTGGTCGGCGGGGCAGGTGACGGGGGAGAGGGCACCGTGGCCGGTGAACTCGCCTTCGGTGACCTTGACGTCCTTGAGGGTGACGTTGCCGGTGTTGGTGACCGCGAAGTCGTACCGGACCTGCTCGCCGACGATCAGCTCGTCCGGCTTGCTGCTGTGGCCGGTCTTGACCACGGTCAGGCCGGGCTCGTCGTCCGTCGTCACCGTCGTCTCGGACGGCGGGGAGACCGGCGGTTCGCCGCGCGGCGGGGTGCCGGTACCCGTGGCGGTGTTCTTGACGGTGCCGGCGTCCACGTCGGCCTGGGTCACCGTGTAGGTGGCCGTGCAGGTCACGGTGGCGCCGGGGGCCAGGGAGGCCACCTCGGCGGCGGGGCAGGTGACGGGGGAGAGGGCACCGTGGCCGGTGAACTCGCCTTCGGTGACCTTGACGTCCTTGAGCGTGACGTTGCCGGTGTTCTTCACCGCGAACTTGTAGACGAGGGTCTCGCCGGCGACCAGCGTGCCGGTCGAGGCGGTCTTGGCGACGGTCAGGCCGGGTCCGTCGGTCGTGGTCACCGTCGTCTCGGACGGCGGGGACACCGGCGATTCGCCCTTCGGCGGAGTACCGGTGGCGGTCGCGCTGTTCTTCACCGAACCCGCGTCCACGTCCGCCTGGGTGACGGTGTAGGTGGCGGTGCAGGTGACGCTGGAACCCGGGGCGAGAGAGGCGGCCTCCGCCGGGCAGGTCAGCGGGTCGAGCTTGCCGTGGCCGGTGAACGCGCCCTCGGTGACCTTGACGTCCTTGAGGGTGACGTTGCCGGTGTTGGTGACGGCGAAGTGGTAGGTGATCTTCTCGCCGGTCACCAGCTTGTCGGTCGAGGAGGTCTTGGCCACCGTCAGCGCGGGCGCCGGGGGTTCGGTGACGGTCACCTCGCCCGGCGGCGACACCGTCGGCGGACCGCTGGGCGGGGTGCCGGTGGCGGTGGCGCTGTTCTTGACGGAGCCGGCGTCGACGTCGGCCTGGGTCACCGTGTAGGTGGCCGTGCAGGTCATGGTGGCGCCGGGGGCCAGGGAGGCGGCCTCGGCGGTGGGGCAGGTGACCGGCGAGAGCTGGCCGGTGCCGGTGAACGGGCCTTCGGTGACCTTGACGTCCTTCAGCGTCACGTTGCCGGTGTTCTTCACCGCGAACGTGTAGGCGATCTCCTTGCCGGCGATCAGCTTGTCGGTGGAGGCCGTCTTGACCACGGTCAGCGCGGGGTCGCTCGGCGACGGGACGATGACCTCGGACGGCGGGGACACCGGCGGCTCGCCCTTGGGCGGGGTGCCGGTCGCGGTCGCGGTGTTCTTCACCGAGCCGGCGTCCACGTCCGCCTGGGTGACGGTGTAGGTGGCGGTGCAACTCACCGTCGAACCCGGCGCCAGCGAGGCCGCGCCGCTCGGGCAGGTGACGGGGGAGAGGGTGCCGGTGCCGGTGAACGGGCCCTCGGTGACCTTGACGTCCTTGAGGGTCACGTTCCCGGTGTTCTTCACCTCGAACGCGTAGGTGACGTTCTCTCCGACGACGAGCCTGTCCGGCCGGCTGCTGCTCGCGGTCTTGACCACGGACAGGCCGGGCTCGTTCGGAGCGGTCACGGTGGTCTCGCTCGGCGGGGAGACCGGCGGCGGACCGCTCGGCGGGGTGCCGGTGGCGGTGGCGCTGTTCTTCACCGAACCGGCGTCGACGTCGGCCTGGGTGACGGTGTAGGCGGCGGTGCAGAGGACGGAAGCCCCTGGCGCCAGCGAGGCCGCGCCGCTCGGGCAGGTGACGGGGTCGAGCTTGCCACTGCCCGTGAACGCGCCCTCGGTGACCTTCACGTCCTTGAGCGTGACGTTGCCGGTGTTGGTGACCCGGAAGCCGTACGTGATCTTCTCGCCGACCGCCAGCTTGTCGGTGGAGGAGGTCTTGACCACGGTCAGCGCGGGGTCGCTCGGCGCCGGGACGGTGACCTCGGACGGCGGTGAGACCGGCGGCGGGCCGGTCGGCGGGTTGCCGGTGGCGGTGGCGCTGTTCTTCACCGAGCCCGCGTCGACGTCGGCCTGGGTCACCGTGTACGTGGCCGTACAGGTCATCGACGCACCGGGCGCCAGCGAGGCGGCCTCGGCGGCGGGGCAGGTGGCGACCGGCGGGGTGCCGGTGCCGGTGAACGCGCCCTCGGTGACCTTGACGTCCTTCAGCGTCACGTTGCCGGTGTTGGTGGCCACGAAGCTGTACGTGATCTGCTCGCCGAGAACGAGCCTGTCCGGCCGGCTGGTGGTGGCGGACTTCTTGACCGACAGGGCCGGCGCCGACCTCTGTGCCGGCACGGTCGCCGTGGCGGAGGCGGGCGGGCTGGTCATGCCGACGTCGTTGGTCCCGGTCGCGGTCGCGGTGTTCGTCACCGACCCGGCGTCCACGTCGGTTTGCGAGACGGTGTGGGTCGCCGTGGACGTGCACGTGACCGAGGCGCCGGGGGCCAGGCCCGGCGCCGGCGGCTTCGGGCAGGTCACGGTACCGAGGGCCGGGTCGTCGACCGCCACTGACACGAGGGGTGTCGACCCGGTGTTGGTGACCGCGAACGAGTAGGCGATGGTGTCACCGGCCTTCGCGCCCGTCTGGTCGGCGGCCGGGGTGACCGTCGCGGTCTTCTTCAGCGACACCGAGGGGGCCGGGCACAGGACGCTCGGCCGGACCTGCGCGTCGAAACCCTCCGCGTTCGCACCGGACTTGATCTGCACGGCGATCGTGTTCAGGCCGGTCTGCCAGTTGTTCTTCAGCGTCGTCTGCGCGGCGTTCGCCGTCGTGAAGCCCGCGTAGTAGTAGACGCCGGTCATCTGCCCGGCCGGCGGCGGAGCGGTCAACGTGGTCTGCGGGAGACCCGTCGTCTGCTTGGACTGGGCGACCCCGTTGACGTACACCTCGGCCACGGCGTTGTCGGCGAGGAAGTTCATCGACAGCGCGAAGGCGGACGGACTGACGGACGGGGAGAGGTCGAACTGGTAGCGGTAGTACCAGTCACCGTTGGTCGGGCCCTGGTCCGGTGCGGCCTTGGTCTGCTGTGAGATCCACTGCGCGTTCTGGTAGGGGCTGGCAGCCCACACGCTCGGGACCAGGTTGGCCACGTTGGCCGGGGCGAACACGGCGCCAGCCGGCGGCGGCGCGACCGAAGCCGTGGCCGCGAAGGGACCGGCGACCTCCCAGTTCGCGTCCTTCGCGCCGTCGGCGAGGACGCCACCGGTCGCCGCGTCGTACCCGGTGTTGAAGATGTTCGGGCTCGTCGTGCACGTGACGGTCGGCACGGCTGCCTGCGCGGGCGCCGGGGTCAACGCGGTGACCGCGACGCCGATCGTGGACGCCATCAGCGCCAGCGCGCCCACCACCGCTCCCGACCGGAGCCGCCGTGCCCGGTGTCGCCCCGGGCCGCGCATCATGGCGGTCATTCGGCGGCCCCCGGCGTCTGCCGCGCTATGCCGCCGAGGCCGTGCGAGGTGGATCGCTTCCACCGTCTCAACCACATCATTCCGGGAACTCCCCTCCAGGCCGCCACACACAGCGGCTAAGGGCAGGACCGCGGTGGCAGCGAGGTTCGACAAGAGACGTACTTCTGGTGGCAGAGCAAAGCACCGATTTGTAAAAGGTTGGTACATTTAGTCAAATACCGGCGTTTCGTCCGGCCCATCGAACCGACGGCTCCCAGGTGGCTTCGGGCGGCCTAGGATCACCAGCGGACGAGCCCATGAGACGCGGGCGAACCGACGGTGGGGGGAGTGCGGCATGCGGGGGAGCCGGACCATCGCGCTGCTGCTGCTCCTCCAGGGCCGGCGGGCGATGACCGCCACGCAGCTCGCCGCCGAACTGGAGGTCTCCGAGCGCACCGTCCAACGGGACATCGCCGCGCTCATCGAGGCCGGGGTGCCGGTGTACGCCGAGCGCGGGCGCGGCGGGGGCTACCGGCTCGTCGACGGCTACCGCACCCGCCTCACCGGCCTCGAACGGGCCGAGGCCGAAGTGCTGCACCTGGCCGGACTCCCGGGCCCGCTGCGCGACATGGGCCTGGCCGGGCAGGCCCTCGCCGCCCGTCTGAAGGTCGCCGCCGCGCTGGGCGACGCCCCCGCGGCCGCCGGCCGGCGCTTCCACCTCGACGCACCGGCCTGGTTCCGCGAGGCCGGCGCCCCGCCGCTGCTCGCCGAGGTGTCGCGGGCCGTGTGGCAGGAGCGCGTCCTGCACGCCCGCTACGCGGCGCGCGGCGGCACCCGGGAGCGGCGCCTGGAACCGTACGGACTCGTCCTGAAGGCCGGGCAGTGGTACCTCGCGGCGCGCGGCGCCTCCGGCCGGGTCGGCACCTACCGCGTCGACCGCTTCGAGACCGCCGAGGCCGGCGGCGAACGGTTCGAGCGTGACCCGGAGTTCGACCTCGCCGCCTACTGGGCAGCCGCGGCACGGGAGTTCACCCGCGCCATGCTGCGCGAGCGGGCCGAGGTGCGGCTGAGCCCGACGGCCGTCGGGAACCTCGCCGCGCTGCTGGAGCCGGTCGCCGCCGCCGACGCCCTCGCCACCGCCGGCCCCCCGGACACCGACGGCTGGGTCACCGTGACCCTGCCGGTCGAGAACTGGGAGATCGGCTACCTCGAACTCCTGCGCCTCGGCCCGGAAGCCGAGGTCCTCCACCCGCCCGAACTGCGCGCCCGCCTCACCGAGGCGACCCGCCGCGCCGCCGCGCTCTACACCCGGTGAAGCGGGTACGCCTGGTCGATGTGGATCAGCCGGGCCACCGCCACCGCCAGCAGCAGCGCCGGCAGGACGAACCACCAGGCCCGCAGCCAGTTTCGGCGCACCGCCAGGACCGTGAGGCCCAGCGCGGGCAGCGCGAGCCCGATCGCCAGGTAGGCCGCGATCTCGACGGCGAGCAGCACGTCGTCGTCCCAGGGCCCGTCGGGGCGCATCGCCAGCGCCGAGTACGCGCCGAAGGCCGCGCCCAGCTCCAGCAGGCACAGCACGGCGGCGCTGGCGACGGTCGCGGCCGAGGGGCCGCGCCGGGCCGTCGTGGGCGGTGCGCTCACTTCATCGCCTCCCTGGCCCGGTCGAGGTCGGTCATGAAGCCCTGGCCGTACGCCTGCGCGTCGGAACTCTCATAGCCGGGGCCGCCGTTGTAGCGGGCCGCCAGTTCCTGGTACTGCTCGGGGGTCATCCGGTCGGCCGGGACGTCCGCGAACCCGCTCTCCGCCTTCAGCTGGGCCAGGTAGCCGGAGGCGATGAAGATGTTGGTGGCCGGGTTCTTCAACGCCGCCACCACCTGCTCCCGCTGGTTGTCGGTGAGGTTAGCCGAGTCGTAGCCGAGCACCTCGGCGGCTCTCCGGACCTGGATGGACAACGGCCCGTACGAGGTGGTGTCCGGTTCACCGCCGAGGCGGCCCGGCAGGTACTTCGGGATCACCGGGAACCAGGGCTGTTCGGCCAGGCCCCGGGCGCCGCCGGCCAGGTCGTCGAAGACCCGCCCCTTGCCGCCGACCTCCTGCCAGGCGATCCCGGCGACCATGTCCGGCGGCAGGCCGCTCTGCCGGGCCGCGGCGGCGATGATCGTACTGTTCGCCTTGATCCAGTCCTGGCGGTCCTTGTCCGAGGTGGACGTCAGCCAGTAGTTGTTGTTGACGCCCGGCGGCAGCCCCTCGCAGATGGCCGTGATCCGCAGCAGCTGGGAACTCACCACGACGTCCGGCCCCATGGCGGGGACGGTGTCGACCTTCGGCCCGGCGCCGGCCAGCCGCACCGTCGGGTCCGAGGCCGCCTCCGCGACCTCGGCGGCCACCAGCGCGTCCACCCGCTGCATCAGCGCCCGGGCGTCCTGGTAGCCGACGCGGAAGTCCGGGACGGACTCGCGGGCGAGCCTGAGACTGCCGACGCAGAGCTCGCGGGCGCCCCGCTCGGCGTCGCGGGCCCGGGTGAACGCCTCCGACGCCTGATCGTGCAGCCGGTTCGCCTCGTCCCTGATCGCGTCGACGTCGACGGTCAGCTCGGCGAGGAAGTCCAGGACGCCGGTCGTGCCGCGCAGGTCCTCCCACTGGCGCATCGGCTCGGCCCGCTGCGCCGTCCTGGTCACCGGCGTCGCCTCGCGCGCGATCACGTCGGCCAGCCGCCGCTGTGCCTCCTTGCCGGCCTTCAGGTGGCCCTGCGCCAGCACGACCGCGTCGGCGTACCCCTGGAGTGCCCGGCAGGCCAGGTCGAAACCGGTGTACAGGCCGTCGACCAGCCCGGCCACGTCCCGCAGCCGGGCCTCGTACTGCGGGCGGTGGTCACTGGTCCAGTGGACCTCGTTCGCCTTCTTCACCACCGGCTGGACGGATTGCAGCAGCGCGCACATCCGTCTGAATTCCAGTGCGTTGTGTTCGATGAGCGGCGCACTGCAGTCCTCAAGGAATTTGACATCCGTGTAGTAGGTCACCGGTCACACCGTCCCGGCCGCGGTCGGCGGAATGTAGTGAGAGGAATCGACGAATGCCGCCAGACTGGAGGCGACGTCGGCCTCGGCCCGGGTGTAATTGCCGCCGGTGGTTTTCAGTGCCGTGGACAACGCGGTGAGCAGCACCACCAGGTCGTCGTACTGGTCGACCGCGAACCTGGCGAACTCCTCGACCTTGACCGCCACTTCACGGTGCGACCGGGGTAGCCGGGCGGACGTTCCGGTCTCCCCGTCCAGACGCCCGGCGCGCAGCAGGCCGGCGATCTCCAGCAGCAGATTGGCATTTCCGTTGATCGATGCGGGTCCTGCGCCGTACCCTCCGGACATGATCCATCCCCCCTGGCGACGGAAACCCTCTGCGTGAACATGGTAGCCACGCGCGGAAAACCGGCAAGGGCGCGAACGGGCGCACTCCGCGGATTGCGGCGAATGCGCCGCCGTCGAATCGGGAAAGAACACTTGCCGACCTGCGGGGCAGCCGGGAATTGCCGGCCCTTGACCTTCCGTGGGAATGTGCCGGCGCGTACCGCGCCGCCCGGCGGGCGGCTCAGGCCGCCAGCTCGGGAGTCCCGGCCTCCCGGCGCGGCGGCGTCGCGGTGGCGAGGGAGCCGGCCGGCAGCGCCCGGCCGAGCACGAGGAGGTCCGGCTCCGGGACCCCGTACGTCAGGACCCGGTCGGCGTCCCTGGTGTGCTGGAGCGTCACGTCCAGGACGCCGGGGAACCGGGTGCGCGTGCAGGTGCGGCACTGGACGGCCGCGACCCAGCCCGTGGCCATCGCGATCCCGGCGTAGGCGCGGGCGCGACCGTCGGGCCAGGTCGGGTCGAAGGCGTGGCCGTGCCGGTCGACGCACCAGGCGTGGCGGGACACCGTGCCGTCCTCCTCGATCGCGAACCCCTCGGTGTACGCCAGGCCGGGCGAGCGGCGGGCGACACGCCACGCGTTGGGGAAGCCCGCGCCGCCGTTGCCGCGCCGGGGCATGCCGACCGGCCAGGGCGACGGGGTCTGCAGGCGCCCCTGGTCGAGGACCACGGCCTCGGCGGTGAGCCTGCCGCGCGCGGCCCTCGCCCGCAGCGCGCCGACCAGGACCCGCTCGTGCAGGGAGGTTTCGGCGTTCTCGATGGGGGCCACGCTGGCCAGTCTTCTCAACGCCCGCGGGCCGCGCGAGGAGTACTACGCCATCCGGTGCGGCCGCCGAACACCGCGCCCCGGCAGGCCCCTTGGCCCACCGGGCCGTGCCCGTCCCGGGCGCCTACGCCGACGGGTCCTGAGCCCGGTCCTGAGGCGGGTCTTGATGCTGCTCCTGAGGCGGCTTCGCGCCGTCGGACGGCGGGGGCGCCTCGTCCTCCCGCCCCTCCGCCGTCGGCAGTTCGTCCGGCAGCGGCATCGCCGGGTGCCTGGGCACCCGATTGGGGCCGCGTGTTCCCCGGCCGCGCTGGTCGCGCCACCGGCCCTGGTCGTCGCGGTGGATCCTGGCGCTCATGGCGTCCTCCTCGTGCTGGTCGAACCCCCATCGTGGCGCGACCGTTCCACCCGGGGGCACGATTCCGGTCACGGGTCAGGGGGCTCCCGCCGACGGGCGGCCGGGCGGCCGGTCCTATCCTGGGGCCCGTGATGACGACCTCGTCGATCCTCGGGCAGTTCGACCTCTGCGCGGAACGGGCGGAGTTTCCCGACCTGGACAACGGCTACTTCTATCCGGTCGACGCGCGGCTCCACCTGTTCGGTGACAGTTCGCGCTGGGCCGTGGTCGCCGAACTGCTGGGCTACAACCCGCGAGGCGGCAACCTCGTCGACGTCGTGCACCGCTTCGCCAACTGTCTCACCCGCGGCGAGCCCGGATTCGGCGACTTCCTGCCGAGGGTGGACAACATGGAGGAGATCGATCCCGAGGGCGCCGAGGTCTACGCGGGAGGGGTCCCGGTGGTCGTCCGCCGCACCGCGCTTACGGTCGACGCGCATGCGGGCACACCTCTGCAGGACGTGTTCCGTCTGCTGGCGCCGGCCAACCGGGACCTCCTGCTGGCCGACGAGGCGGAGCTGCGGGCCGACGTCCCCGCCGACCTGCCGGAGCTGCTGCGGCTCGACGAATGGAACCAGCCGGAGGACTTCGGGGACGTCATGCCCGGCGCGCACGAGACCTTTCGGATGATCGCCGAGGTGCTGGATACCGGGGATCCGGCCCGCTACCGGCCGACGCTCGCCCCGAACACCCACTGGTCCCACTGGCCGGACGCCGGGACCCTGTAGCCCCCGCCCGCCGGCCTGCCCGCCGTCAGCCGGGCCGGCACGTCAGCGGATCCGTTCCACGACGAAGCCGACGCGCTCCAGCCAGGCCACGGCGGCCGCCTTGCCGCCCGAGAACTCCTCGCTGGTGAGGGCGCGTCCGTACTCGTGGCGGTGCGCGACCCCGGCGATCGCCTTGGAGTCGTAGGTGCGCCCCTCGTGGTGCAGCACGTAGACGCGGGCCCTGCCGAAGCCGTACGTCTCGCGGAACGCGTCGGCTCCGGCCTCGTCGCACTCCTCGATGGCCCTGAGCACCGATTCCCGGCTGAGGGTCCCCTTGTGCACGGGCGCGTCGCAGGGGTCTACCGGTCGGCCGGGCGGGTGAATCCGTAGGCCCGTTCGACCTTGGCCACGTGGAGCGCGTACGAGGCGTACCAGTGCTCGCGTCCGTGCTCGCGGGCCAGGACGTGGTCCGCGTGTTCCCGCCAGGCGGCGATCGAGGCCTCGTCCTTCCAGTAGGACACCGTGACGCCCAGGCCGTCCGCGCGGCGGGCGGAGTCGATACCGAGGTAGCCCGGCTGGTCGGCGGCCAGTTCCATCAGCCGGTCGTCCGTCTCCTGGTAGCCGTTGTCGCCGGGAGTCCGGAGGGCGGTGAAGATCACGGCGTAGTAGGGCGGGGAGGGCAGCGAGGCGGGCGCGGGATCGGTCACGGGGTTCTCCGGCGGGCGGCAGGGGTGGGGTGGCGCCTCGAACGATCTCGTTCCCTCGCCCGGGCCCACAACCCTCCTGTCCGATGATCGACCAACGCTCCACAACGCTCACCGGAGCGTCACCTCGACGCCGGGCCGGAGGCGGCGTGCTCGGGGGCAGCGTCGTCCTGCTCGCCCGGAACTGACGGGGGAGCGGTCTGACGCATTGACGCCCCCCCTGTCGACGGAACACCACTGCGCCTGGGAATTCCGGAAGTTCGCAGGTCAGAAGCGCTCGGCAGGGCGGACTTCCCGGATATCCGGCCCGGCACGGCTCGCCATTTCGTGTTCGGATCGTTGCTCTGGCACGGGCGGGTCGTGTCGGGCTTCGGGCTGATCATCTGGAATGCTGTTGTCCGTCCGCTGCCCACGGCTTGTGCGGCGGGCATCCGCAGTACCGGGCACTCGGCCCGGGAAGCCCACGGAGAGAACGGAACATCATGAAGCCATCCGTGCTTGTCGTGTCCACCGACCCCCAGGGGTCCGCCGTCGTCTGGGCGGAGCGGGTGGGAGACAACCTGCCTTTCGACTTCATGGCGGCGCACGAGCATGCCGAGCTGCTGGTGAACCTGAAGAACACCGGCGCGAAGGTCCACGTCATCGCCAACCAGAAGGGCGGCGTGGGCAAGACCACCACCACGGTCAACCTCGCGGCGTGCACCTTCGACGTCCTCGGCGAGAAGGACGAGTACCAGCACATCTTCATCGACACGCCGGGCACCCTGGCCGATGAGGAGATCCTGCGCAGGGCACTGGAGATCGCGGACGACGTCCTGGTCCCGATGATCACCGAGCCGCTGTGCTTCGACCCGACGGCCCGGACCATTCAGAAGGTCATCGAGCCGATGGACATCCCCTTCCGGGTCGTCGTCAACAACTGGGACCCGCGCGACGGACGTGCCGACCTGGAGGACACCGAGGCGTACATCGCCGCGAAGGGCTGGCCCCGCGCCAAGACCGTCCTGCGCCGGTACAAGATCCACTCGCGGGCGGTGGCCGAGGGAACGGTCGTCACCCAGTACAAGGAGAGCGGCACCGCCTACCGGGCCCGCGAGGACTTCTTCCGCCTGTCCCTCGAGCTCGGTTACGGGGGCCGCTGATGGCAGGCCGTCGCGTCTCCTTCGCCTCGATGGCCGCCGACCCGGTGGTCGACGCCCCCGGGGTCGAAGGCGCCACCAACACCCCGGCGGCCCGGTGGATCCCCACCGCCAGCTGCCTGCCCAACCCGCGCAACCCCCGCGACGAGCTGGGCGACCTCTCCGACCTGGCGAGCATCAAGGACCGCCAGCTGCAGAGCTGCCTCGCCGTCACCCCGGAGGCCTACCTGCGGCTGTGGCCGGAGGACCGGCAGAAGCTGGGCGCCGGCCCGGAGGACGTGATCGTCGTCAACGGCAACCGCCGTCGGGCGGCCGCCGAGCTGTACGGGCGCGAGCAGCTGCTCGTCGTCGTGGACGACTCGGTCGCCGAGTCCAAGGCGACCCTGTTGCGGGCCGCGCTCGACGAGAACATGGCGCGCAAGGACTTCGACCCGATCGAGGAGGCCAACGCGGTCCTGCTCATCGTGGCGCAGTACCCCACCGCCAAGGAGGCCGCCGAGGCCGAGGGCTGGTCGCAGAGCTGGATCTCGCACCGCAAGAACCTGCTCAAGCTCCACCCCGACCTCCAGCGGCAGGTCCGGGCCAAGGCGCGTGGCGAGGAGGGCGTCTCCATCAACGTCGCCCGCCGGCTCGGCTCGGTGAAGGGCATCGACGCGATGTCCCTGGCCGAGCAGGCGGCGGAGCTGGAGCAGCTGCTCCAGGCCGACGCCGAGGCCGTGGTGGCCAGGCGGGCGGCGAAGCAGCAGGCCAAGGCCGCTGCCGCTGCTCCCAAGGCGACTGTCGACGCTCCCGCGCCGCAGCCCGCCGCCGCCCCGGCGCCCGCGCCCGTTCCGGCGGCCCAGCCGGCTCCCGCCACCCCCCGGCCGGAGCCCGCGCCGGAGCCCGCACCCGCGCCCCGCTCCTCGGCCGCGAGCCCTGAGCCCGCTCAGCGCCCCGACCGATTTTCCGCGGAAAATTCCGAGTCCGTCCCGATGCCGGAACAGCGGGTCGTCGCCACCCCGTCGGACGACCCGGCACCGGCCTCCCCGGTCACTCCGGCCACTCCGGCCTCCTCGGAGGAGGAACTCGGCGCCGTCGACTGGCACAACGTCGAGGAACTGGCAGACGCCATCTGCCGCACCCTCTCCGCCGACGAGGCCTACCGCCTCGCCGACGCCCTGGCCAACCGTCTCCTGACGACGGGCGCCTGACCCACCCACGGTGTCCCGCGC
>NZ_JBHUAF010000230.1:0-13604 GCF_042789895.1 Kitasatospora sp. NPDC056783 | reverse complement strand
CGCACCGCTGGCAGACCTCGCCCGGCGGCGCCTGGTCCGCCTGGGAACGCTTCGGGACGCCCGCCGGCACCGCGCCACGGGTGGCCCGCGACGGCACCGGGAGGCTGAACGTCACCGCGATCGCCCCCTCCGGCACGGCCGCCTTCCACCGCCGTCAGTCGGTTCCCAGCGGGGGCTGGGACGCCTGGCAGCCGCTGCTGGGCTGGTCCACCGCCGCACCCCTGGCGATCGCCGGCCCGGACGGCCGACTGGAGGCCTTCACCCTCTCCCCCGGCGGCGAACGGCTCGCCCACCGCTGGCAGTCGGCGCCCGCCGGGGCCTGGTCACCGGCCGACACCTTCGGCGAGGACTTCGGCGAGCCGGGACTGGTGCTCGCCGCGCCGCCCTCCGCCGCCGCCGACCCCACCGGACGGCTGCACGTCTTCGCCGTGGCCGAGGACGGCCGGCCGCGCACCAGGGTCCAGGACCGGCCCGGTGGAGCCTGGCGGCCGTGGGCCGCCTTCGGTGACCGCCCGCTGGCACCGCTGCGTTCGGGGACGCCCATGCTCTGACCGAACGCCCGTACCCGCCTCTCCGGCCTTGTCAAGTAGCCTGCGGCATCCGGTTTATTGCCGTACGCGAAGAGGTACCGTTCGTCCGTCCGGCAACAAGCCGACGCGCGGAACGGGGGAGCGGTGAGGGAAACGGGGGAGCGGTGAGCGGGATCGTCGTCCACCTGCCGGAGGGGAACGGCCACGACACGGTGACGCTACGGCTCGGGCCGGGAGAGCGGGCGCGCTTCGGCCGCGGCTCCGCCCGCACCCCGGTGGAGCTGCGCCTCGGCGACGAGTCGGTCTCCCGCCTGGCCGGCGAGATCCACGCGACCGACGACCATTGGCAGTTGAGCAACCTCAGCAACACCCACGCCTACCTGGTGGAGAACCCGGAAGGCGCCGGCGAGTACCTGCGGGTGCCGCCGCGGCGGATCGGCGCGCCGATCCCCTTCGAGTTCTCCCGGGTGGTGCTGCCGTCCCGGCGGGAGACTCCGCTGTCCTTCCAGGTGTTCGCGCCCGACCACGTCTACCTGGACCCGGACGCCCTCGGCGGCTCCCGGGAGAGCCGCACCATGACGGCGTACTCGCTGGACGAGACCGCCACCTACTTCCTGGTCCTGGTCGCGCTCTGCGAGCCCTGGCTGCGCGACCGCTCCCTCGCCGCCGTGCCCACCACCCCGCAGGTGGTCGCGCGGCTGCAAGGCCACCCGGCGTGTGCCCGGCTCACCGCCCGCGCGGTCAGCTCGCACCTCGACTACCTCGCCGACGAGAAGCTCCGCATCGACCTGCCCGACGGCGACCGCGCGGACCGCCGCAGCGGCAAGCGCGAGGCCGTGGTGGGGCTCGCCCTGAAGTTCGGCATCGTCCGCGAGGAGCACCTCGCACTGTTGCCGGGCCCCGAACCCGGCCGGACCGGACGGTAGGAAGGGGCCGGCGATGCTGCGAGACGCGGCCTTTCCCGGGGACGGCGAGGAACTGCTGCCAGCCGGCCACCGGGTCGGCGAGTGGACGGTCACCGGGCCGATCGGCGAGGGCGGCTGGGCGACGGTCTACGCCGCCCGCCGGGCCGACGGCTCCGGCGGCCCGGACGACACCGTCGCCCTGAAAGTGCTGCCGACCGCCGGACTCGCCCCCCGCCAGGCCCGCCGGGTCGCCGAAGCCGCCCGCCGCGAGGCCGAGTTGGGCCGCACCGCCCCGCACCCCCGGCTGATCCGGCTGCTCGGCACCCTCGCCCTGGCCGCCCCCGACCAGCCCTCGCTCGACGGCGCGATCGTCCTGGTCATGGAACGGGCCCGGTGCACCCTGCGCGACCTGCTCGCCACCGGCACCGGCGTCGGCAGCGGCACCGGCACCGGCAGTGGCGTCGGCGAGGCCGAGGGCGCCCGGATCGTCACCGGGATCTGCGAGGGCCTGGCCCACCTGCACCGGTCCGGCTGGGTCCACACCGACCTCAAACCGGAGAACGTCCTGATCGGCGCGGACGGCGAGGTCCGGCTCTCCGACTTCGGCCTCGCCATCGAACTCACCGGCACCCACGGCCACAGCGCCCCGATGGGCACCCCCGACTACCTCCCGCCGGAACGCTGGCGGGAACCGCTCGGCGAGCACGGCGTCAAGGTCCGCACCACCGCCGACATCTGGGCCCTCGGCATCGTGATCCACGAGGTCTTCGCCGCCGGCGGCAGCCCCTTCCCCGGCGCCACCCCCACCGCCCGCAGCGCCGCCGCCCAGCAGTACGCCGAAGGCCGCTCCGCCCTGCGACTGGCCGCCACCGTCCCCCCGTTCTGGCGGGCCCTGGCCGCCGACTGCCTCGCCCCGACCCATGCCGCCCGCGCCCCGCACACCGCGGAGAGCCTGCTCGCCCGCATCCACGCCCACCGCTCCGGCCGGCGCCCGCGCCGCCCGTACCTCCGCGCCCGCTGGTACCTCCGCCCCCGGCCGCGCACCGCCCTGATCGCGCTGGCCTCCTGCGCCACGGCCGTCGTCACCGTCACCGCGCCGTGGCCGCACCCCGGGCCGTCCGGACAGCAGGCCCACGTGCGGGTCTTCAACGCCGAACGCGGCTGCCAGGAACGCACCGACCGCGACCCCCGGTGCAGCCTCGGCCTCGCCGTCGACCCGCTGCGCCCCTACACCGCCGACAACACCGTCCCCGTCCGGGTCTGGCACAACGACACCCTCGACGCCGACTGCGAACTCCCCACGGGCCTGCCCGTCATCAACGAGGAGGACGCCACCTCCACCCTCTGGTACCGCGTCCACCTCCCCGGCCCCACCACCGCCTGGCTCCCCGCCGTCCGCACCCGCGACCGCCCCGCCCTCCACCGCTGCCCCTGACCCCCACCCGGCTGGGGGCACCCGCCCCGTCGCGCCGAGGGGCCGCCGGGCCGCCCTGACCTTCCCGTCCCGCACCGTCCCACGGCGCCCCGGGTGGCCAACGATGGCGCTCTCCTGGTCAGAAGCCCCTGAACACCCCGTCCTCGTGGACGCCTTCGGCGTACGAGGCGAACTCCATGTTCGCGAGCGACAGGTTGTTCTCGATGCTCCACATCGACGTGGCGACGACCCGAATGGATCGCCCGGGTTCTTCCCACAGGTCCACGACGAGGAGCGGCAGCTCGGCCGAGCTCAGCGTCGCCGTGTCCGCCAGGACGAGGATCGGGTGCCGATAGCCGTCCGGCAGCAGGCTCCTCGCCTCATCGCGCGTCACACCCGCGAAGCGGGGATCGTCGAGAGGGGTGACCTCGGCCAGGAATCCGTCCTCGGTCGGGGTGGCCAGAGCCTCGCGCAGACGCTCCCACCAGGCGTTGTCGGAGAAGTCGGTCCGCACGACCAGCGTGCCCAATCCGCTTGGCAGTTCAGTCATTCTCCGACCTTAGTGCTCTGACCGGGAGCGTTCGCCGGGGTGGCGTCGGCGGGGCCTGAACCGGTTGGATGAGCGGACATCCAACGGGTTGGGGGCGGGGTGGCGGAGCCGGTCAAGGTCGGAAGGCTGACCGACCAGGAGGGCCAGCAGTTACTACGGATCGTCCGCCGGGGCAGTACCAACACGGTGCGCTACCGGCGGGCGATGATGCCGCTGGCATCGGCCGGCGGGAACCGGGTTCCGGTGATCGCTCAGCTCGTGCAGGCGGACGAGGACACGGCGCGGGACGTACTCCACCGCTTCAACGAGATCGGTCTGGCCTGCCTGGACCCTCGGAGCTCGCGGGTGGTCGGCCGGCCCAGGTTCGCCGAGCGCGGCTACAGCAGGCGCAGGACGATCCGGCCTCCGTGGAGGAGCGGCCCTCCAGAGCGCGATGAGCTGTCCTGGTGGCCGGCCGGGAACGTGGCCACCCATGGCCACCTGGGGCAAGGCGGTTCAGGAGCATCCGGGCCAGATCGTGGGCCAGGCCGGCGTTGTCGCTACTGGTCGATCCGATCCTCCCCAGAGGCCGGCCCTGCCAAGGGGTTCCTCGCCGCAACCGGGTGCTTCTTCGTCTTCTTCGTCTTCTTTCGGAGCTTCTGAGTGGCGAGGGTGACGCCTGCGGTGATGCCTGCGGTGATCAGGCCGGCCGGGATTTCCACGGCCAGGCCCTTCAGGATCTCGACCCAGATCTCGTACATCTGTACGCCCAACTCCTTCTGAATGGTGGGTGGATGACTCCATCTCCGCACACTGGAAGGATCGGCAGGGGGCAATTGCGGCACGTTGAGGAAAGCTGCGGCCGCCCTGAGTAAAAGACCAGGTCGGTAATGCATTGCAGGCCGGCGCAGTTGATCGCAGTGAGGGGAACTGAGGTGGACCCGGAGCGGGTGAGTACGGCTGATGAGTTGCGGCGTGCGCTGGCCGAGCTGATGGCCACCAAGAGCATGAGCTTCCGCCAGCTGGTGTCGGCGACCGGGATGCGGGACGTGACGGTTCGCAGCGCGGTGACGCCGGGGGCGGCGGGGTTCTTCCGGCAGGACACCGTTGAGGCTCTGGTGGAGGCACTTGGGGAGCCGGTGCCGCCGTGGACCGTGGCGTGGGAGCGGGCGGACCGGGACCAGCGAGGGAAGGCCGGACGTGCGCCGACCGTCGCCGAACTTCACTACCGACTGGAGGAGGTGACGGCCCAGCTGGGGGCGGTGCAACGCCGCCTTGACCAACTGGAGCACCGAGCGTCAGTGCCCCGGGCCAACCGGGAGCACCCCTCTTGGACGAGAAGTGCGGCTTTCGGCCGGTTGGCTGCCAGCCTTCCCAAGCCGGATTTCGGCAGTGTGGTGTGGGTACCCAGGCTTCCGGAGCCCTACGCCCCTTTGAGTTATGAACCACTTGTGCCCAGCTACTGGTCCGCAGAAGTAGATGAGCTGCTGGCCGCGATCGTTGATCTCATGCGGCCATTGAGCCTGCCGGATCTGATGGTCCGCCTTGCGAGTGTCAGGTTGGAGGTGGTCTCCGTCATGTCGGCCGAGGACTTGAAGGACAAGGACCACTCGGTCTACCCGTGTGAGACGGTCGACGCCTATCTCGCGACGGTACGTCAGCTCATCGCCGACTACTTCGAGTTGGTATACGCAATGGAGATCACGTCAGGTGGTGCCGGTCCGATCGTCCCTCAGGCCGGCGTAGACCGAACCGGGCCCTGACTCCAGTGTCACCAGAGTCGGCCTGGGCCTGGTCTTTCCATGGCGCCCCGCAGGTTACCGTGCTCGGCCGGCCCAGCGCCTTGGGCCAGCCGGGGACCCGCCGACATGGACGGCATTGTGGAGGTCTCGTTCCCGCCGGCCGATGCCAGCGGCATCATCGCCCGCCGGTAGCGCACCGTGTTGGTACTGCCTCGGCGGACGATCCGTTGTAACTGCTGGCTCTCCTGGTCGGTCAGCCTTCCGGCCTTGACCGGCTCCGCCACCCCGCCCCCAACCGGTTGGATGTCGGCTCATCCAACTGGTTCAGGCCCCGCCGCCGCCAACCCGGCGAACGTTCCCGGTCAGAGCACTGGTGCCAGGGCCCGTGCGCGGCGCTGCCGGCGCCGTGTCCGGCTCAGCGCTTCGCCGCGGCCTGAGCGGCCGGGGACCAGGGCGCGGCCCACAGGGGGACCACCTCGACGGTGGCGGTGCGGCCGAGGGCGGGGACCTCGGCGGTACGCCTGGCCGCGGTGGCCGGTCCGGTGGCCGTCGGGAAGGAGGTCATGCTCTTCACGGGAGTCATGTACGGCAACGTACCGGTGGGCACTGACAAGTGCCCGGGTGGGCGCCGGCGTTCGAGGCGCCCGTTCTCGTCTGCCGCGCGTTTGTCCTAGTTATTTGTGATCATCCCCTCCGAGCTGCCAGGGTATGCGGCATGAAGATCACCATCACGGTGGAGGACCCGACCCCCGAGGCCCTCGAGAAGCTGCTCGCCCTTGCCGCCATGCCCGCCGTCGTCGTCACCGCTGTACCCGACGACCACTGGACCCCGGAGCGCGCCCGCTCGTACTACGACCGCCTGCCGCCCCGCGCCCAGCAGATCCTGCTCCAGGTCGTGGAGGGCCGGGGAGAGTGCTCCGCCGAGGAGTTGAAGGCCGACGGCCGCAGCCTGCGCGGCTCCACCGGCGCCTTCCGCCGGGTGCTGACCGAGGGCAAGCGCACCGGCCTGTGGCCGGACGCCCTGCCCGTGCCGCTGGTCTCCCACATCGTCAGCGGACAGCTCAAGAAGCTGGAGATGCCGGGGTACGGCACCGAGCACTACCTGTACCCGGCCTTCGAGGACGGGCTGCACGATCTGCTGGCCCGGTGACCCCACCGGGCGACCCGTCGCAAGCCCTCCTCCGCCGGGAAGCCTCTCCCCGCGCTGCGCCCTTCGGAGACCTCGGGGACGCGACGGATGCGGAGCCCGTCACTCCGGGTTTCCGGGGCGTCGCGTTCGGTGGCATGATCCGGCGCGTGGACTACCAACGCTGCGTGGACATCCTCTCCAGGATTCACGAGAACCCCCACCGGCTTCCCCGGCCGACCCGGCAGGCGAACGTCGCCAAACTGCTGGAGGCGCTGGGCCGCCCCCAGCGGGATCTGCGCGGGATGCTCGTCGTCGGCACGAACGGCAAGGGATCGACCTGCGCGTACGCGGTGTCGGCGGTGGCCGCCGCCGGTGCGCGGGTCGGCAGCATGCCCAGCCCGCACCTTCAGGAACCCAGGGAACGGATCCGGATCGACGGAGTCCCCGTCACCCGCGCCGAGTACACGGCCGCGTTCGCCGAGGTCTGGCAGGCCGTCGAGCGGCACGAACTGCCCGTCCTGTCCCAGGGAATCTTCACGGCCACCGCCGCCGTGCACTTCCGGCGGGCGGGCATCGACCTGGCCGTGGCCGAGGCGAGCATCGGCGGGAGCAGGGCCGCCGCCGCCGAACTGGGCCTGGACGTGAAGGTCCTCACCGGCGTGGGGCTCGACCACACCCGGCTGCTCGGCGGTTCCCTGGCCGAGATCACCCGGGCCAAGATCGCGGGCGCGCGGGACGGGGACCACGTGGTGCTCGGGCGGCTGGCCCCCGAAGCGGCCGACAGCGCGGAACTGGTCCTCAAGGAGCGGACGGGACTGTCCGTGTGGCGCGTGGACCACGAGATCCACTACACCGCCCGCACCGTCCGCCCCGCCCGATCCGCCGGCCGCGACGGCGACCACGCCCCGGTGACCCTGCTGGACGTCACGACCCCGCACGCCGTCCACCGCGACCTCCCCTGCCCACTGCCCGGCACGCACCAGCACCACAACCTCGCCGTCGCCATCGCCGCCGTGGACGCGATGGTCGAACGCGGTCACATCCGCGAACCCGACGGCGAACAGCTCCGCACGCGCCTGGCGGCCACCCGCTGGCCCGGCCGCCTCGAACTCGTCCCGAACGCCCGGCTCGATGACTGGACGGGCCGCGTCCTCCTGGAAGGCGCCACCAACCCGCAGGGCGCCGAGACCGTCGCACCGGAGATCCTGCGCCACGCCCGCGCCGGCGGCCACCCGCGCCCGCCCGTGCTGGTCTTCGCCGCGATGAGGGGCAAGGACGTGTCCGACATGCTCGCCCCTCTCCCCGCCGACTGGCCGCTCGTCCTCACCCGCACCGACTCGCACCAGGCCGCGGACCCGGCCATCCTGCACGACGAGCTCTCCCCGAGCCGTCAGGGTCCCTGTCTGACCGCCGAGGACGCCCCGTCGGCGCTGCGCCGCGCTGCCGGACTCGCCGGCCCCGGCGGTCTGGTCGTGGTCTTCGGCTCGCTGCGCCTCGTCGGCGAGGCCCGCACGGCGCTCGCCCTGCCGCCCGCGTGAGACCTGGGGGACGACCGCCGTCCCGGACCCGGACCCGGACCCGGAGCGGGTGCCTGGGGCTGTGTCACGAACCGTCCGGGGCCGCGACGAAGGTGTAAGCGCCCATTTCGAGGAACAGGAAGTCCGTGAGCCCGGGCACGCCGGTGAGGGGAACGGCGAGTCGCCGTTCGAGCGCGACGGGGTTGTTGTTCACCACCTTGTAGGCCCGCAGCACGATCCGGGCGTCACACGGGAGCGGCTGGTCGAACCGGATCGTGACCGTGACCGTGCCGGAGTAGTTGGCGGGCAGGGTGACCGCGCGCGAGTACCCCTCGTCGGTGCCGGGCGAGTAGACCGGCGCGGTCACGCTGAACGGGGCCTGCTGGTCGGTGTTGGAGAAGGTCGCGGTGCCGTCGGGCAGGTCGACGCCGGAGATCCCGAAGACGATCCGCTCCGGGGTGTTGTCGAGGTTGGCGATGGCCAGGCTGGAGAGGACGTAGCTGGTTCGCCGGCACGGGATCACGTCGATGTTGCGCCAGCCGACGTTGGGGTTGTACCGGACCCAGTTCAGGTAGTCGGCGAGCGAGCCGAAGACGGGCAGCGTCGCGGACATGGGGTGGGCGGGGGTGTCGACGGTGGTGATCGTGCAGTAGTGGCCCGGCGGGTTCTGGCTCGGCCAGAGGAAGGCGGTCCGGCTGAGGCAGATCCGCCCGGGAGGGATCTCCCGGCCGCCGCCGCGGACGGTGAACGGCACGACGGTGCCGCCGGCCTCGGCGGTGAGCGGGGTCCACGCCCGCGGGTCCAGGAGCAGTCCGCCGGGGGCGTAGTAGAGCCTGACGTTGCCGGAGCTGGGACAGCCGGTCCTGAGGTTCTTCCCCCGGACGTAGATGCGGTTGAGCTGCCCCTGCACGATGGGGTGGCTGATCCCGAGGTCGGGGCCGTTGTAGCTGGACTCCGCGAGGTCGAAGCCGAGGATGTCGCTGCCGAAGGGGATGATGTCCGGGGACTCCCAGACGGGGTCGGAGGTGGGGGTCTGCCCCATGTCCTGGAAGTTGTCCCGGACCAGGATGTCATTCCAGCTGGCGGCGGTGTTCACGAGGGGTTCCTCCCGAGTGGGTGCTGTTCGCCGGACGGCAGGCAGGTTCGTGTACGTCGCGTTCGGATTTCGCGATCCGCCGGCCCTTCGGCTTTCGGAGCGGCGTCCGGGCGCTGAGGCGCGTGTTCTTCGGCGGCGATTCGCCGGGTGCGGATCTTCGGGCCGGCGTCGGCGTCGGCGCGTCGGCGTCCGCGCCGACGGGTGGCGGTTCCGTGGTCGTCAGGAACGGTGGGATTCCCCGGAGAAGGTGTTCGTGGGGAGGCGGCTCGATACAGGAAATGTATCGAGCCCGAACCTCTTTCCCTATAGGCCGGACGAGTGAACGCGCGGCGTGCGCCTCTCGCCTGTCTCGTGATCACCCATGGTTGATTCGAGGAGTATCGGCAGTTTCATGCCACATGCGGTACGCGTACCAATGAGTTCATGGCGGCCGATATCGGGAACAATTCGGTTCTCGAATCCCGTGCGTGATCGACCGGCAGCGCCGACGCATGCGGGCGCGTCGTTTCACTCCGGGGGAGTGCCCTCGGGTCCAGGGGTAAAGCTCAAGTCTAGGGTGAGCCTTGGCGTCGTGGAGCGCCGAGGAAGGCCTGGACTGTCAGTCCGATCTGGACTTATAGTCCAGGGCGTGGAGAACGCCGAAGAGAGCACAGACCCCCGGGTCCGGATGTGGGCGCCCGTGGGCCAGGCCGTCGCGCTGCTGCTCGGCCCGTACGCCGAGGTGGTGCTGCACGACCCGGACACCGACCGGATCCTCGCGATCTGGAACCCGATGGGGTCCCGCGCCCCGGGGGATCCTTCGCTGCTGGGCGAGCTGGACGAGCTGGATCCGTCGGCGCGGGACGTGTTCGGGCCGTACGAGAAGCTGCTCGGGGACGGCCGGCGGCTGTCCTCGGTGAGCGCCGTGCTGCGCGGGCCGGACGGGAAGGCCACGGCGGTGCTGTGCGTGAACCTCGACCGCACGCCGCTGGAGCGGGCGGCCGCCGTGCTGTCCGCGTTCGGCGCCCCGACGGCGCCCCGGCCGGAGCCGCTGTTCGAGCAGGACTGGAACGAGCGCGTCCAGCACATCGTCGGCGCGTACGTGCGCGAGTGCGGCCGCCCCGTCGAGCGGCTGACCCGCGCGGACCGCCTGGCCGTCCTCGCCCGCCTGGACGAGGCCAAGGTCTTCGCGGTGCGCCGCGCCACCCCCGTCGTCGCCGCCGCGCTGGGGGTCTCCCGTTCCACCCTCTACGCGCTGCTGGGCGAACTCCGAGCCCCGAGGAAGGACCGCACGCCATGACCCGCCTGCCCGACTTCCGTCTGGAAACCCACTTCTCCCGGTGGGAGTTCACCGCGCGCCACCACCTGACCGCCTCCGACGTCCAGACCATGACCCTGCGCGAGCTGCTCGCCCTGGCCGACGACGAGGACCGCGCCGCCTTCGAGAACCTGCCGCTGGGCTACACCGAGACCTACGGTGACCCGGCCCTGCGCGAGGTGATCGCCGGGATGTACGAGCGGGCGGACGCGGCCGACGTACTCTGCTTCGCCGGCGCCGAGGAGGCCCTCTACCTGGCGATGAACGTGCTGCTGGACGCGGGCGACCACGCGGTGGTGGTGACCCCGAACTACCAGGCGGCCGAGACCGTGCCGCTCGCCCTGTGCGAGGTCACCGGCGTCGCCCTCGACCCCGACCGGGACTGGGCCCTGGACCTCGACGCGGTGAAGGCGGCGATCCGCCCGAACACCCGGGTCGTCTCGGTGAACTTCCCGAACAACCCCACCGGCAAGGTCATCGGCGCCGCCGACTTCACCGAGCTGGCGCGGCTGTGCGACGAACGCGGCATCCACCTGTTCAGCGACGAGGTCTACCGCGGCCTGGAGCGCGACGCGGCCCGCATCCTGCCGCAGGCCGCCGACCTGTCCGAGCGCGCCCTGTCGCTGAACGTCACCTCCAAGTCGCTCGGCCTGTCCGGCCTGCGGATCGGCTGGATCGTCTGCCGCGACCGCGAGCTGCTGTCGCGTCTGGAGCGGGCCAAGCACTACACCTCCATCTGCAACTCCGCGCCCAGCGAGGTCCTGGCCCGCATCGCGCTCAAGGCCCGCGCCACGATCCTGGAGCGCAACCGGGCGCTCATCGCCCGCAACCTGCCGCTCTTCGACGCCTTCTTCGCCGAGTTCGCCGACCTCTTCGCGTGGCGGGCCCCGGACGGCGGCTGCGTCGCCTATCCCCGCTTCCTCGGCTCCGAGGGCGTGGAGGAGTTCTGCACCCGGCTGGTCGAGGAGGCCGGCGTCCTGCTGCTGCCCGCCGGCATCTACCGCTCCGAGCTCACCCCCACCCCCACCGACCGCTTCCGCATCGGCGTCGGGCGCGCCGACCCGGAAGCGGGGCTGGCCGCGTTCGCCGGGTGGCTGCGCGAGAAGCGGTGACCCCGCCGGTCGACGGCATCGCACCGGCCTTCGGCAGCGCCGCGGTCAGCCGGCGGCGACGGTGAAGGGCCCGTCGTTCGCGAAGACGATCTCGGCGAAGTTCTCGCCGATGCGGCGGTGGCCCTCCGGGCCGGGGTGGACCCCGTCCGGCAGGGGGAACTCGTCGTGGTCGCTCTCGCCGTAGAGGTCGAGTCCGTCGAGGTAGTGGAGGTTCGGGTCCTCGGTGGACCGCTGCTCGACGATGCCGGCGAGGACGTCCCGGACGATCGTGAGCGTCAGCCGTCCCGTGGCGGTCTCGGCCGGATCACCGGTGGCCTTGAACGTCAGGGTGCCCTCGGAGAAGTCCGGCATGAGGGGGCCGGGAGTGTCCTCGTGGGTCGGGCACAGCACGGGGGAGACCAGGAGCAGCGGGGTGGTGGGGTGGCCCTCGCGGATGGTGTCGAGGAAACCGTGGACGGCCGGGGCGAAGGCCCGCAGGCGCATGGCGTCGCTGTTGACCACGTTGAGGCCGAGCTTGACGCTGATGAGGTCGGCCGGGGTGTCGCGGATCGCGCGGGCGGTGAACGGATCGACCAGCGCGCTGCCGCCGAATCCGAGGTTGATCAGTTCCACCTCGCCCGCGGAGGCGGCCAGGGCGGGCCAGATGGTGCTGGGGAAGACGGTGTTGGAGCCGTGGCTGATGGAGCTGCCGTGGTGCAGCCACACCCGGCGCCCGCTCCTTGGGGCCGGTTCGACGGGGGCGTCGGTGCGCAGGGCGATGACCTCGGTGATCTCCGCGTGCGGGAGCCAGATCTCGATGTACTTCTCGCCGGCGGGCAGGCCGGTGAAGCGGGCGGTGCCGGCGGGCCCAGGGGTGAATTCCGCGGTCTCGGTCCGCAGGTCGGTGACGGTGCGCAGGTTTCCGCCGTCCACGGTGGCCTGGGCGGTGAGGCGGCCGTCGACCAGGAGGTCGTAGACGCCGTCCGGCGGGGGCGGGAAGCCCGCGTAGACGCGCTTGGTGGGCAGGGTGTCGAGGTCGATGCCGGTGGCGCTGGTGCGGAAGACCAGCCGGACACCGGAGGGCTGGGCCTCGGCCACGGCGAGCCGGTCGTCGGGGATCTGCCGGCGTGCCCGGGCGGGCAGCCGGTGCGGCAGCAGGCCGTGGGCGGTCTCCTCCACATCGAGGTGACCACGCAGGAAGTCCGCGGTGACGGGGGTGGTGATCGGGTTCTGCTCGCTGCTCATCGCTTCGGTGCTCATCGCTCCGGGCCTTCTGGTTCGAGGGGGTGGCGGGTCGGGCGGCTGCCGTGGGTGGCGCCGCCCGGTCAGGGGGCGGACCGGCTCCGCAACGCGGCGTCGAGGCTGTCCAGGGTCCACTCCCAGGACTGCTGCGCGGCGACGTCCGTGTGGTCGAAAGCGCCGGCCGCCTCCAGGGACGCGTAGCCGTGGAAGATGCTGCCCAGCATGCGGACCGCGTGCGTCTGGTCCGGCTCGCCCAGGTCGTAACCGCGAAGGATCGCCCGCGTCATCTGCGCGTGCCGCACCCCCGCGCTGGCCGCGGCGGTCTGCGGGTCGAGCCGGTACCGGGCGGCCTCGTACCGGCCGGGGTGCGCCCGGGCGTAGTCCCGGTAGGCGTTCGCGAAGGCCGCGAGGGCGTCCTTGCCCGCCCGCCCGGCGACGGCGTCGGCGACCCGGTCGGCGAGCTCCGCCAGTGCGAATAGGGCGATCCGGGTCTTGAGCTCGTGGGAGTTCTTGACGTGCGCGTACAGGCTCGCCGGCTTCACGTCGAAACGCCGGGCGAGCGCCGACAGGGTCACCTGGTCGAAACCGGCCTCGTCGGCGAGTTCCGCCCCGGCGAGCGTCAGCCGTTCCGGGTTCAGTCCTGCCCGAACCACAGCCATCACCTTCTCTCACTGTTCCTACGGGTACTCTAGATCTACCTACAGACTATAGGCAAAGGGCGTGGCTCTTGAGGTCCGGTGTCGTGGTCGCCGAGCCGGCGTGGCGCGGGGTCGTGGACGCGATGGGCGAGTCTCACGCCCCGGCCGGACCGAAGCGATCGCCCTCGCGGCGGGGCTCGCGCGGATTCGGGGGAGGTGGGTCCTGCCGTGGAGGGCCGTGGCCTGCTACAGTCGGTCTCAGTTGCAGTAAGTGGTTCCCATGAACTTTGTGTGCGCCTGCTGATGTATTGCAGGCGCATTTTTTGTTCCCCGGCTCGTCCGGGGTGGGCGCTCCATACGGTGACTCGAGGCCCGCGCCGTGCGTGCTTCGGACAGTCCCTTGAAGGAGATTTTTAATGGCTAATGGCACTGTGAAGTGGTTCAACTCGGAGAAGGGCTTCGGCTTCATCGAGC
>NZ_JBHUAF010000229.1:0-13652 GCF_042789895.1 Kitasatospora sp. NPDC056783 | reverse complement strand
GGCCCTGGTGTGCCCGGATGGTCGCCGTCGGGTCGGCTTGGTGTCCTGGCCGGGTGGCGGGTGAGTCGTAGCGGGGGGCTCGGCTCTGCGAGGAGTCGTGGGGCCCGGGGGCTGCCGCGCCGAGGCTCGGGGCTCGGTGGGGCGTTGCCGGGCGGCGTGGTGTCGCCGAGGCACGGTGCGCTCGGAGCCGCCGTCTCTGCGGACCGTGGCCTCCGCGGACCGCCGCACTGCCCGTCAGCCCTGTCCGCCTCGTCCGCCGTCGGGTGACACGGGGGTCCGCGCGGGGAGGCGTACGGGGGCTTTGGGGGGCGCGCGGGGTGGTGCGGGCTTCCGGCCGGTGAGCGCGGGGCGCAGCGGCGGCCGGGAGGTGGGCGGCGGGGGACAATGGCGGGGTGATCAGTAGCCCCGTTCTCGACCCGACCCGCCTCGCCAAGTTCCGCGAGGCGTTGCTCGACGCCTCGTTCACCGCCGATGGGTGCCTGGACCTGCTCGGGCCCACCGGCTATTCGGCGCTGGCCCGCAGCGAGGCGGTTCCGGCGCTGCGCGCGACGCGTGGCGGCAGCCCGCTGGAGACGCTGGTGCGGCTGTTCCTGCTCCAGCAGCCGGTCCCGTACCGGGCGGCCGCCGCCGCGCTGCCGGTGGAGGACTGCCTGGCGGACGGCTGGCTGCGCTCGGACGGCGATCTGGTGCGTGCCACGGTCGACGTCCGGCCGTACGCCAACGAGGTGGCCGGGATGCCCAGTTCGGATGCCTGGGTGGTCTCCGACCTGGGCTGCGCGGTGGGTGGCGCGGGCGGCATCGGCTCCGGTGAGACCGCGCACGGGGTGGCCCGCAAGGACCTGGTGCTGGGTGTCGGCGGTGCCTCGACCACGCTGGCCAACATCACCGTGCGCCGCCCGGTCCGGGCCGCGCTGGACCTCGGTTCGGGCTCCGGCGTACAGGCGTTGCACGCGGCTCGGCACGCGGGGACCGTCACCGCCACCGACCTCAACCAGCGCGCCCTGCGCTTCACCGAGTTGACCCTGGCGCTGTCCGGTTTCGACAGCACCGAGGTGTCCGCCGGAAGCCTCTTCGAGCCGGTCGGGGACCGGAAGTTCGACCTGATCGTCTCCAACCCGCCGTTCGTCATCTCGCCGGCCGGCCGGTTCACGTACCGCGACGGCGGCATGGCCGGCGACGACCTGTGCCGCAGCCTGGTCCGCTCGGCGGCCGACCACCTGGAGCCCGGCGGCTACTGCCAGTTGCTCGCCAACTGGCAGCACGTCAAGGGCGAGGACTGGCAGGAGCGGCTGGCCGGCTGGGTCGCGGGGACCGGGCTGGACGCCTGGGTCGTCCAGCGCGAGGTCCAGGACGTGGCCCAGTACGCCGAGTTGTGGCTGCGCGACGGGGGCGACCACCGGGGCCCCGGTGGCGACTACCAGGCCCGGTACGGCGAGTGGCTGGACGCCTTCGAGGCGGGCCGGGTCGAGGGCATCGGCATGGGTTGGATCACTCTGCGGGCGAGCGGCGCCGAGCACCCGACCGTCCGGGTGGAGGAGTGGCCGCACCCGGTGGAGCAGCCGCTCGGCCCGCACATCGAGGCCTGGTTCGACCGGCAGGACTTCCTCCGCTCGCACGACGACGCCGGCCTGCTCGCGGCCCGCTACGTGCTGGCCGACGAAGTGGTCCAGGAGCAGGTCGGCGCACCGGGCGCGGAGGACCCGGAGCACGTGATCCTGCGGCACAACCGCGGCATGCGCCGGGCCACCAAGGTGGACACGGTGGGCGCGGGCTTCGTCGGGGTCTGCGACGGGACGCTGTCGGCGGGCGAGATCGTGGACGCCATCGCGCAGTTGCTCGGCGAGGACCGGGTGGTCCTGCGGGACCGGGTGCCGGAGTCGCTGAGGCTGCTGACCGAGCAGGGGTTCATCGACCCGGTCCGCTGAGTCCGGGCCGCCGGAAACCCTGTCCACCGAGTCCGGTCCACCGAAATCCGGTTCACCGAGTCCTGGCCGTTGAGCCCGGTCGGCGGCAAGGTCGAGACCGCGGTGGCGAAGGCCGCGATGCCGAGGTCAGGCCCACTCCGGGCCGGGTCCGGTTCATGCGCCCGTACCTCCTGGTTCGTCCGGCCGCCGCTGGACGGCTGCCTCCCGTTGGTCGGCCGCTGCGAGGCTCTGTCCACAGGCTGTGGACAGAGCGGGGAGCCGGGGGCCAGGGGTGGACACGACGACGGCGATGGTGGGCGGGCTGGTGCTCGCCCTCTTCGGTGGCGTGCTGCTGCTCTGGTGCGCTGCCGAGGTGCGCCTGCGCCTGTGGGTGCGCCGCCGGGGGGTGCCGGCGGTGGCCACCGTCATGGCCGAGGACGACGTGCACGGCCAGTTGGACAGCGCGCCGTTGCTCTCCTTCTCGGTGCCGCTGTCGGCCGGGGGCACCGGTGTGTGCGGAATCGCGGGGCTCGTGGTCGCCCGCCCGCGCGGGCACACCCCGCTGCGCCGTCCTGACCGTTTCGCGCCGGGTGCCTCGGTGCGGATCTGTTACGACCCGCAGTGCCCGAGCCGGGTGGTGCTGGCGGCCGGGGAGGTCGGGCGGGCGGCCGTGGCCGACCTGCTGTGGAGCACCCTGGGCGCGGGCTGCCTGGCGGCGGGCGCCGGCCTGCTGGCCTCGGTCGGCGGCTGAACCCCGAGCCGCCCGGGCAGCCGCCCCTGGCCGCCCCGCTCGCCCGCTCGGTCCTGTCCCGTTCATTTGCCCGGGCCGTCGGGAACGAGCCCCGCCCGCCCGGGCCGTCGGGAACGAGCCCGGGGAACGCGCGCCGGGAACGCGCGCCGTCGATTCTCCGTTGACAGATCTTGAAATCCGTCATTCCATCCTCCGGAACCTGCCGAAGGCCCCCCTCCGCGCGGCGCGAACCTCCGTCATCGGGTTACCGTTCGAGTGGCGTCGGTGAGCCCGGCAAGTGAAAAAGCGGGATCCGTCCGTTTGACAAGGGTGGCCGGGGTACGGTCACACTCCGCTGGTGGGGGTGCCGTGTGGCGGCAGCCCCGGGACGGTGGAGGGGTCGGGCGGAGCGCAGCCCGTGCTGCCGGCGCCGACCAGCCACATAAGGACCGGGAGAGAAGAGCGAAGGTGTCCCCGAGCAGCGAGACCGCGCACGGACAGCGACTCGTCATTGTCGAGTCGCCGGCCAAGGCGAAGACGATCAAGGGCTACCTGGGCCCCGGCTACATCGTCGAGGCGAGCGTCGGGCACATCCGCGACCTGCCCAGCACCGCGGCCGAGGTCCCGGACAAGTACACCGGCGAGGTGCGCCGCCTCGGGGTGGACGTCGACCACGACTTCGCGCCCATCTACGTGGTCAACGCGGACAAGAAGTCCCAGGTCAGCAAGTTGAAGTCACTGCTCGCCGAGTCCGACGAGCTCTTCCTCGCCACCGATGAGGACCGCGAGGGCGAGGCCATCGCGTGGCACCTCCAGCAGGTGCTCAAGCCCAAGGTGCCGGTGCACCGCATGGTGTTCCACGAGATCACCAAGTCGGCGATCCAGGAGGCCGTGGCCAACCCGCGCGAGCTCAACCAGCGCCTGGTCGACGCCCAGGAGACCCGCCGCATCCTCGACCGCCTCTACGGCTTCGAGGTCTCGCCGGTGCTGTGGAAGAAGGTCATGCCGAAGCTGTCGGCGGGCCGCGTGCAGTCCGTCGCCACCCGCCTGGTGGTCGAGCGCGAGCGCGAGCGGATGGCCTTCCGCACCGCCTCGTACTGGGACCTGGTCGGTACCTTCGGCACCGGCCGCACCCCGGCCGATGCCGCCAACCCGGAGACCTTCGGCGCCCGGCTGTCCGCCGTCGACGGCAAGCGGATCGCCAGCGGCCGTGACTTCGGCTCGGACGGCCGGCTGAAGGCCGGCAGCGCGAACACCCTGCACCTGGACGAGCAGGCGGCCCGTCAGCTGGCCGCCGCCCTGGAGCAGACCGCTTTCGGCGTCCGCAGCGTCGAGTCCAAGCCCTACCGCCGCTCGCCGTACGCGCCGTTCCGCACCACCACGCTCCAGCAGGAGGCCAGCCGCAAGCTTGGCTTCGGTGCCAAGCGCACCATGCAGGTGGCCCAGAAGCTGTACGAGAACGGCTTCATCACCTATATGCGCACCGACTCCACCACGCTGTCGGACACCGCGGTCACGGCCGCTCGCGCCCAGGTCACCCAGCTGTACGGCGCGGACTACCTGCCGGACGCCCCGCGCACGTACGCCAGCAAGGTCAAGAACGCGCAGGAGGCGCACGAGGCCGTCCGCCCCTCCGGCGACCGCTTCCGCACCCCCGCCGAGACCGGTCTGACCGGTGACGACTTCAAGCTGTACGAGCTGATCTGGATGCGCACCGTCGCCTCCCAGATGAAGGACGCGGTCGGCCAGTCCGTCACCGTCAAGGTCGGCGGCACCTCCGCGGACGGCCGGGACGTCGAGTTCTCCGCCTCCGGCAAGATCATCACCTTCCACGGCTTCCTCAAGGCCTACGTCGAGGGCGCCGACGACCCGAACGCCGAGCTCGACGACCGCGAGCGCCGGCTGCCGCAGGTCACCCAGGGCGACCCGCTGGCCGCCGAGCGGATCACCCCGGAGGGCCACGCCACCAAGCCGCCGGCCCGCTACACCGAGGCCTCGCTGGTCAAGGAGCTGGAGGACCGGGAGATCGGCCGCCCCTCCACCTACGCGTCGATCATCGACACGATCATCCAGCGCCGGTACGTCTTCAAGAAGGGGACGGCGCTCGTCCCCTCCTTCCTCTCCTTCGCCGTGGTCAACCTGCTGGAGAAGCACTTCGGCCGGCTGGTCGACTACGACTTCACCGCCAAGATGGAGGACGACCTCGACCGGATCGCCGCCGGTGAGGCGCAGTCCGTGCCGTGGCTGAAGCGCTTCTACTTCGGTGAGGGCGAGGGCCACATCGCGGGCGGCGCCGCCGAGGCCGGCAACGGCGACGGCGACCACCTGGGCGGTCTGAAGGAACTGGTCACCGACCTCGGCGCGATCGACGCCCGGGAGATCAGCTCCTTCAAGGTCAGCGACGACATCACCCTGCGGGTCGGCCGCTACGGCCCGTACGTCGAGCGCGCCTCGGCCGTCGAGGGCGAGCCCGGCCAGCGCGCCGACATCCCGGACGAGCTGCCGCCGGACGAGCTGACCGTCGAGCTGGCCGAGGAACTGCTGGCCAAGCCCAGCGGCGACTTCGAGCTCGGCCCGGACCCGGTCAGCGGCAACATGCTGGTGGCCAAGGACGGCCGCTACGGCCCGTACGTCACCGAGATCCTGCCCGAGGGCACGCCGAAGACCGGCAAGAACGCGGTCAAGCCGCGCACCGCCTCCCTCTTCAAGACGATGTCGCTGGACACCGTCACGCTGGAGGACGCGCTGCGGCTGCTGTCGCTGCCGCGGGTGGTCGGCACCGACGCCGAGGGCGCGGAGATCACCGCGCAGAACGGCCGCTACGGCCCGTACCTCAAGCGCGGCACCGACTCCCGCTCGCTCACCGGTGAGGACCAGCTCTTCACGATCACCCTCGACGAGGCGCTGGCGATCTACGCCCAGCCCAAGCAGCGCGGCCGGGCCGCCGCCGCCCCGCCGCTCAAGGAACTGGGCAACGACCCGGTCAGCGAGCGCCCGGTGGTGGTCAAGGACGGCCGCTTCGGCCCGTACGTGACCGACGGCGAGACCAATGCCACGCTGCGCAAGGACGACGACGTCGAGACCATCACGCCGGAGCGCGGCTACGAGCTGCTCGCCGAGAAGCGGGCGCGCGGGCCGGTGAAGAAGGCGGCCAAGAAGGCACCGGCGAAGAAGGCCGCGGCCAAGAAGACGACCACGGCCAAGACCGCGGCGACCAAGACCGCGGCCGCGAAGAAGACCACCGCCAAGAAGACCACCACCAAGACGGCGGCGGCGAAGAAGACGGCGGCCAAGAAGACCGCCGCGAGCAAGACCGCCGCCTCCGAAGAGGGCTGATCGCCGGTCATCGCCGACGGGCCCGTGCCTCCGATCCTCGGGGCGCGGGCCCGGGTCCGTCCGGTCCGTGTCGGGGGTACGGGCCCGAGGCCGGGGCGGTCCGTGTCGGGGGCGCGGGCCCGAGGCCGGGGCGGTCCGTGCGGGGAACGTCACAACCCGGTGATGAGCGCGATCCGGAAGCCCGTTCGCCTCATTCCGGCCATCCGCCGCCCGCTACGCTGACCGTATGACGAGCGAGGAGCAGCCCACCCCCAGCGCCGCCCCGGCCGCCAGTGCCTGGGCGTCCGACCTGCCGGAGGTCGCGCCCGCCGGGACTCCGGCGGACCGGGCCAGGGCGCTGCTGCGGACACGTCCGTACCGGCGGCTGTGGACCACCCAGCTGATCGGCGGTACCGCCGACCGGCTCGGCCTGCTGGTGCTGCTCGCGCTCACCGTGATCGCCGTCGCCCAGGGCGGCCAGTTCGGCAGCCTGCCGCGCAGCCTCGCCTTCGCCCTGTCCGCGGTCCTCGCCGTCCGGGTGCTGGCCACCGGGCTGGTCGGGGTCGCGCTGCTCGGGCCGGTGCACCAGCTGGTCGCGGGCCGGCTGGACCGACGCTGGACGCTGTTCGGCGCCGACGTGCTGCGCGCCCTGCTGATCGGCCTCGCGCCCTGGTGGAGCGTCTGGCTGGGCTCCGCCGCGAAGCCCTCCGGGGCCGCCACCTACGTCCTGCTCGGCACGGTGTTCGTGACCGGTGCCGCCGAGCGGGTCTGGACGATCGCCAAGGACGGCGCCGTCCCGGGCCTGCTGCCGGCCGCCAACGCGCACCTCCCGGTCGCCGAGCGGCGCCCCGCCGCGGCCAACCTGGAGAGCGTCCGGAGCATCGACCGCTTCACCGGCTGGGTGACGGTGCCGCTCGGGGCCGTCGGTCTGGTGGCCCTCACCCTGCTCAACAACGTCGGCGCGGCGCTCGGGTCCGACTGGCTGCGCGCCCACCAGCTCACCGTCGCGGCGCTCGGTGCGGCCGGGCTGTTCGCCGCCGCGGCCGTCCGCGAGTACCTCCAGCAGCTGCCCGGCGGCCCGCCGACCGCCCCGGTCTCCCCGCTCCAGGGCCTGCGGGCCCCGACCGACGCGGCCCCCGGTCCCGCGCTGAGCAAGGGCCGCACCGGCAGCGCCCCGTACTTCACCTTCGCCGTCGCGGCCGGTTATGCCTCGATGGCGGGCATCGCCGCGCTCGCGCTGCTGACCGCCGCCGAACACCGCGCCGGGCCGATCGGCTACGGCCTGCTGGTGCTCGCCGCGGCCGGGGTGCCCGCCCTGGGCGCCCGGCTCACCCGGGCCACGCTGCCCTCGCTGTCCCGCCGCCGACTGCTCGCGCTGGCGCTGCTCACCCAGGGCGTCGCGCTGATCCTGGCCGGGCTGGTGCTGGACTTCGTGCTGGTCCTGCTGCTGACCGCGCTGGCCGCGCTGGCCGCCGGGATCGCCGTCTCGGCCGGGCGCACCCTGCTCGCCCAGGAGGTCGAGGAGGCCCGGCTGCCGAAGGTCACCGAGCACCTGTTCGCGGTGCTCCGGGCCGTCGTCGCCGCCGCGCTGATCGGCGTCCCGCTGATCGCCGCCGGCTACGGGGACGTCGAGTACGGCGCCCTCGAACCCGGTTCCTTCACCTTCATCCACGGCGGCGCGGCCCTGGCCGTCGCCACCTCCGGGCTGCTCACGCTGGTGCTCGCCGCCGTCGTGCTGCTGCGCACCGACGACCGGCGCGGCACCTCGCCGTTCGTCCGGGACCTGGTGGACGCGGTGCGCGGCCCGGTCGGCCCGGTGCCGCACCGGGGCGCGGGCACCGGGTTCTTCATCGCCCTGGAGGGCGGCGACGGCGCCGGCAAGTCCACCCAGGCCCAGGCGCTCGCCGAGTGGATCCGCGGCAAGGGGCACGAGGTCGTGCTCACCCGTGAGCCCGGCGGCAGCCCGGTCGGCCAGCGGCTGCGCGGCCTCGTCCTGGACGTCGGCAACACCGGGCTGTCGCACCGCGCCGAGGCGCTGATCTACGCGGCGGACCGTGCCGAGCACGTCGAGAACGTCATCCGGCCGGCCCTCGCCCGCGGCGCCGTGGTGATCACCGACCGGTACATGGACTCGTCCATCGCCTACCAGGGCGCCGGTCGCGACCTGGCCGCGACCGAGGTCTCCCGGATCTCCCGCTGGGCCACCGGTGGACTGCTGCCCGACCTGACCGTCGTCCTGGACGTCGACCCGACCAGGGCCCGCGAGCGCTTCACCGAGGCGCTGGACCGGCTGGAGTCCGAGCCGACCGAGTTCCACCAGCGGGTCCGGGCCGGCTTCCTCGCCCTCGCCGCCGCCGACCCGGCGCGCTACCTGGTCGTGGACGGCAGCCAGGCCCCCGGCTTCGTGACCACCGCCATCCGGCACCGGCTCGACCGCGAGCTGCCGCTCTCCGAGCAGGAGAAGGCCGCCCGCGCCGAGCGGGAACGGCGGGCGGAGGAGGAGGCCGAGCGCCGCGCCGCCGAGGAGGCCCGGAAGAAGGCCGAGGAGGAGGCCGCCGAGCGCAAGCGGCAGGAGGTGCTGGCGCAGCTGCGGGCCGAGCAGGCGGAGCGGGAGCGGCTGGCGAAGGAGGAGGCCGAGCGGGCCGCCGCCGAGGCCCGGCGCAAGGCCGAGGAGGAAGCACGCCGGCGGGCGGAGGAGGAGGCCGAGCGCCGCGCCGCCGAGGAGGCCGAGCTCCGGGCGGCCGAGGAGACGCGACTGGCCGCGGAGGCCGCCGAGCGCAAGCGGATCGCCGCCGAGGCAGCCGCCCAGGCCGAGCTCCAGCGGCAGCGCGAGCTCGCCCGGGAGGAGCAGCGACGCCGGGCGGAGGAGGCGCTCCAGCGGGCCGAGGAGGCACGGCTGGCGCAGGCCGCCGCGCTCGCGGCCGCGGCCGCGGCGGCGGATTCGGCGGAGGACCGGGCCGAGGGGCGGCCGGGTGCTGCTCCGGGGGCCGGGGCGGCGCTCGGGGATGACGCGACCAGGGAGCTGCGGGCGGTCCGGGACACCTCGCGGGGCGCTTCGAAGGGGGCACCGGGGGAGGCACCGGAAGAGGCACCGAAGGGCGCTCGACGGGACGAGGCGCGGGGTTCGGCGTCGGCTGCTTCGGCTGCTTCGGGTGCGTCGTCCGTGCCGTCCGTGCCGTCCGCGTCGGGTGGGCTCGGGGACGAGGCGACGCGTGAGCTGTCGCCGCGTGACCGGCAGGCGGCGATCCGGGCGGCGGAGGCCATCGAGGCGCGCAGGGCCGCCGAGGCACGCCAGGCCGCCGGCGGCGCGGTGGACGAGACGGCCGTGCTGCCGACGGTGTCGGGCCCGGCGGTCGACGAGACGGCGGTGCTGCCGAGGATTCCGGCGGAGGCCGACCGGACCGAGGTGCTGCCACGGGTCGAGGCGGATCGCCCCGCAGGACGTACCGAGGGTCGACCGGCGCGGAGCACGGGGCGCGCGGAGCCGGTGGACGGCACCCGCGAGCTGCCGGTGGTGGGCACGGAGCCTGCCGCCGAGCGGAAGCCGGGCGCCGAGCGGAAGTCGCAGCCGGGCGTCGAGCGGCCGCGGCCGGAGTGGGCCGAGGAGACTCCGCTGGACGACCTGCCGAGCCTCACCGACACCCTGCTCGGCTCGCACGACGAATGGGCGCGCTGGGAGCACGACGGCCCGGAGCACGACGGTCCGCAGGCCGGCCGGGGACAGCGCGACGGCGGCGGGGGCCACGACGGCGACACCCATGACAAGGGCAAGGGCAAGGGCCGCCGCTGGGGCCGCCGGGGCTGAGGCACGCGTGGGCGGCGCCGTCGGGGCGGGTCCCCGGCGGCGCCGCCGCGTTCTGTCGGCCCGCCCGTGCGCGCGCCGGGGGCTCGGACCGCCGCTCGGACCGCGCCGTGGCCCGGGCCGAGCCGTGACCAGGGCCGAGCCGTGATCCGGACGGAGCAGTGGGTGTCGGACCGGAGACGTATGCTCGACGGCGGGGAAGAGGCGCCACGAGCGCAGCCGTACGGAGCTTGGGAGCAGCAGTGGCCGTCTGGGACGACCTGGTGGGCCAGGAACGGGTGGTCGAGCAGCTGACCGCCGCGGCCCGGGCGGCCGGGGCGACGATCGAGGCCGGTCGCGGGGCCGCTCCGGCGGAGGGTGCGAACGCCTCCCTGATGACGCACGCCTGGCTGTTCACCGGCCCGCCCGGTGCCGGGCAGGTCACCGCCGCGCGCGCCTTCGCCGCCGCCCTCCAGTGCACCAGCCCCGACCTCGCGCTCGGTGGCACGCCCGGCTGCGGCTTCTGCGACGGCTGCCACACCGTGCTGGCCGGCAGCCACGCCGACGTGAAGTACGTCCGGACGGACGGCCTGTCGATCGGCGTCGGCGACATGCGCGACCTGGTGATGCGCGCCTCCAGCTACCCGACCGGCGGCCGCTGGTCGGTGATCCTGGTGGACGCCGCCCACCGGCTCACCGAGGCCGCCGCGAACGCGCTGCTCAAGGGCGTGGAGGAGCCCTCCCCGCGCACCGTCTGGCTGCTCTGCGCCCCGTCCGTCCAGGACGTGCTGCCGACCATCCGCTCGCGCTGCCGCCTGCTGGTGCTGCGCACCCCCGCGGCCGACGCGGTCGCCGACACCCTGGTCCGCCGCGACGGCGTCGACCCGGAGACCGCCCGGCTCGCCGCGCTCGCCGGTCAGGGCGACATCGAGCGCTCGCGCCGCCTCGCCGTCGACGAACAGGCCCGTACGCGCCGGGCGGAGGTGCTGCGCATCCCGCTGGAGGTCGCCGACATCGGCGGCTGCCTGACCGCAGCCCAGCGCCTGGTCGACACGGCCAAGGCCGATGCCGAGGCGCTCGCCGAGACCCAGGACGCCAAGGAGACCGACGACCTCAAGGCCGCCTACGGCGCCGCCGAGGGCAGCAAGGCGCCGCGCGGCATGGCGGGGGCGGTCAAGGAACTGGAGAAGCGGCAGAAGAGCCGTGCCACCCGCACCCGCCGGGAGACGCTCGGCGTCGCCCTGCTCGACCTGCTCGGCTTCTACCGGGACGTGCTCGCCATCCAGCTCGGCTCCACCGGTGTGCTCGCCAACGAGGACCAGCGACAGGCGCTGAACCGGGTGGCCCAGGCCGGCCCGGCGGAGAGCACGCTGCGCCGGATCGAGGCGGTGCTGGCCTGTCGCACGGCTCTGGACCGCAACGTCGACCCGCTGCTCGCGGTCGAGGCGATGACGGTGGCGCTGCGCGCGGGCTGAGTGCCGCCCGCGCGGTCTCGGGGCCGGGGCCCGGTGCGCTCGGGCCTGTGTCTGTTCGGGCTGCCTGGTGTTCGGCAAGGCTCGTGTTCGCTCGGGCCCGGGCTGCCTGACCCCCGGTTCGCCAGGGCTCGCTCCACCGGCGTGGTGACGTTCCGCCGAGCGAGGCCCGTACGCCTCCCGGAGCCGGTGCGCCGTCCCACCTTCGAGTGAACGAGCGACACTCGCCGCGCACACCGTCGTGTGACCGTCCGCCCGTTGTGCACGCTGGGGGCCGACTGCGCCCGCTGTCGGGGCGGTCGCCTCCCCTTCGCGCCGACTTCCGGTTCGGCGCGGCCCCTCCAGAGGTGGTGCGTCCCGTGGTTCGTTCGCTCCTCGTCATCCCCCTACTGGCCGCCGCCCTCGGCGGGATCTGGCTGGCCCGGGGCGCCCAACAGCGCTGGCGCGACCTGCGCGCCGCCCAGACCTACGAGCTGGCGGGCGACCGCTGGCCGATGCTGCTGCGGGCGGCCGGAGCGATGGTCTGCGGGGTGGGCGTCACCGCGCTGACCGTGCTCACCGCGCTCGGCGCCTTCGGCGGCCTCGGCCGGAACCCCGGGGAGCCGGACCGGGCGGAGCAGGTCGTGGACTCGGCGGGCAGGCGCTCGGGCCCGGATTCGGCCTCGGACTCGGGCCCGGGTTCAGGTTCGGGCGCCGGATCGGGGACGGCGGGCCGGCAGCAGGCGGCGCCCCCCGTGGTCGCCGACCCGGCCGCCGCCGCTGCCGCCGGTGGAGCCGCCGCGGCCTCCGCCGTGATCAGCCACTTCGACAGCGTCGGCCACCCGGGCGGCGGCGAGCTGCTCCAGTCGGCCGTGCTCGGCCCCGACGGGCAGCCCCGCAACGTCCGGGTCTGGCTCCCGCCGCAGTACGCCACGGAGCCGAGTGCCCGCTTCCCGGTCGTGGTGATGCAGGCTTCCGCGCCCCGCAAGACCGCCGACGCCGAGGTCCCGGACGTCTTCGAGGGCATCGGTGCGGCCCTCCAGAGCGGCAAGGCCCGTCCGTTCGTCCTGGTCGCACCCGAAGCGCCGAACGGCACCGGGTACCCCTGCGAGCTGGTCGCCGCCGCCCCGGCCGCGGTCGCCGACGACATGACGCTGCGCACCACCGTCGCGGCCACCTTCCGTACCCTGCCGCCCGGCCCGGCCTCCTGGGGAACCCTCGGGGTCGAGGGCGGCGCGCCCTGCGCGGCCGCCGCCGCGCTGGCCCGGCCGGACCTGTACGGGGCGGCCGCCGCGGTCTCCGGCCGGTACGACGCCGCCGCGCTCACCCAGACCGGTGCCGAGGCCCCGACCGGCAGCTCGGCGAAGCTGCTGCTGGCCGCCGCCAAGGGCGACTCCGCCGGGCTGGACGCGGCCCGCAAGCTCCAGTCCGCGCTGAAGGCAGGCCCGGGAGCGGCGGCCAAGGCCGAGGTGCGGATCTCGGACAACGTGCAGGACTTCACCCCCGACCGGGAGCGGCTGCGGCTGGTCCGGCAGGCGGCGCAGTTCCTGGCGGAGGCGCTGGCCAAGGCGTCCTGAGCGAGGCTCCGGTGGCGCTACGCTGCCCGGTGCCCGGGGTGGGCACCGGGCAGCGGCGTGTCCACCAGCCGTTCCACCAGTCCTTCGGTCGTTCGGCCGTTCGGTCGTTCCGCGTGCCGTCCGTTCGATTGTGCCGTCCGTTCGATCGTGGAGGTCGTGGAGGTCGTGGAGATGTTGGAGATGGTGGAGATCACGGATGCCGCGGAGACGGCGGACAACGCGGAGAGGCGGGAGAGGTAGCGGATGAGGTCCTTCGGTCGGGTGCGGGCACTGGCCGCGGCGCTGGTCGTCGGGCTGCTGGCGGGTGGTTGCAGCTCCGATCCGGCCGGGGCGCCGATGGCGTCCCCCTCCGGGCCGTCCTCCTCGGGCTCGGCCGCCGCCACGGCCGCGGCTCCGGCCGCCGCCACCCCGCTGGAGCCGCTGCCCGCCGCCGTCCCGGCCGCGCTCGCGCCGTACTACGCGCAACGGCCGGTCTGGCAGCCCTGCGACGGCGGGTTCGCGTGTACGACGTTCCGGGTGCCGCTGGACTACGACCACCCGGAGAACGGCGACCTCACCCTGGCGGCCGCCCGCGCGGCGCTGGAACCGGACGGTCCCGCCTCCGCTTCCCCCGGCACCCGGCTCGGTTCCCTGCTGCTCAACCCGGGCGGGCCCGGCGGCTCGGCGATCGAGTACCTGGAGGCCACCGCCCGGACGTACGACCGGGAGGTGCGCGCCCGGTACGACCTGGTCGGCCTCGACCCGCGCGGGGTGGGCCGCAGCAACCCCGTCAGCTGCCTGGGCGGCGACCGGATGGACGCCTACACCAGCGTCGACCTGGCCCCCCGCGCCCCCCCCCCCCACCCCCCCCGAACACACGCCCGCCCCCACCCCCCCCCCCCCCCCCCACCCCCC
>NZ_JBHUAF010000228.1:0-13755 GCF_042789895.1 Kitasatospora sp. NPDC056783 | reverse complement strand
GCCGTGCCCAGCTCGTTGTCGATTAAGGCGAAGAGGTCGTCGGCGGAGGCGTTCTCCAGCCTCCCCGCGACGGACTCGCCACCGGCGGCGGACAGGGTCTCGGTCAGCCCGTTGAGCATCGTCTGCAGGCGGGCGGTGAACCGGCCCTGCTCGATCTCCTCGGCCTTCAGACCGGCGAACGCGGCCTCCAGGCGGTCGAGTTCGGCCAGCAGCACGTCAGCCGAGGAGCCGTCCTCGCCCTCGCCCAGCTCGCTGCCGAGGTGCTCGGCGAGCGCGGCGGGCGTCGCGTAGTCGAAGATCAGCGTGGCCGGCAGCGACACCCCGGCGGCGGTGCTGAGGCGGTTGCGCAGGTCCACCGAGGTCAGCGAGTCGAAGCCGAGGTCGCGGAAGGCGGTGCTGGGCTCGATCCCGCCGCCCTCCCCGTAGCCGAGCACGGTGGCGGCCTGGGTGCAGACCAGGTCCACCAGGGCGCGCTTGCGCTCGCCGCCGGTCAGGCCGGCCAGCTTCTGGGCGAAGCCGTCGGGGACGGCGTTGTCGCCGCCGCCGGACGCGGCCAGGCCCTGGACCTCGGGCAGGTCGGCCAGCAGCGGGCTGGGCCGGGCGGAGCCGAAGGCCGGCGCGAACCGGGTCCAGTCCACGTCGGCCACGGTCAGCGTGGTCTCGCCGCCCTCCAGCGCCCGGCGCAGCGCGGTCAGCGCCTGGTCGGGGTCCATCGCCGACATGCCGAGGCCGCGGCCGGCGTCGCGCACGGCGCCGTGGTCGGCCATGCCGCCGCCGCCCCACAGGCCCCAGGCGATCGAGGAGGCCGCGAGGCCCTCGCCGCGCCGGTACTCGGCCAGCGCGTCCAGGAAGGCGTTGGCGGCCGCGTAGTTGGCCTGCCCGGCGCCGCCGACGGTGGCGGTGAGCGAGGAGAAGAGGACGAACGCCTCCAGGTCCAGCCCGGCGGTGAGCTCGTGCAGGTTCAGCGCCGCCCGGGCCTTGGGCCGCAGCACCGCGGCGAAGCGCTCGGGGGTGAGCGCGTCCAGCACTCCGTCGTCCAGCACGCCGGCCAGGTGGATCACGGCGGTCAGCGGCTGCTCGGCCGGGACGGTGGCCAGCAGCGCGGCCAGGGCCTCGCGGTCGGCCGCGTCGCAGGCGGCGAAGGTGACCTTGGTGCCGGTCGCGGCCAGCTGCCGGCGCAGTTCGTCGGCGCCGGGCGCCGCCTCGCCGCGGCGGCTGGTCAGCAGCAGGTGCTCGGCGCCCTGCTCGGCCAGCCAGTTCGCGACCCGGGCGCCGACCGCGCCGGTGGCGCCGGTGACCAGCACCGTGCCGGTGGGCTGCCAGGGGGTGCCGGGCCGCACCGGCGCGTGCTCCAGGCGGCGGGCGAACAGGCCGGACTCGCGCAGCACCAGCTGGTCCTCGTCGCCGGACCCGGTGAGCGCGGCGGCGAGCCGGGACAGGGTGAGCGGGCCGAGCTCGGCGGGCAGGTCGAGCAGACCGCCCCAGCGGTCGGGGTGCTCCAGCGCGGCCACCCGGCCCAGGCCCCAGACCTCGGCCTGGGCGAAGCCGCTCGGGCGGGCCGAGGACTCGTGGGCCATCGCGTCGCGGGTGACGGCCCACAGCCGGGCCTCGATCCCGGCGTCGCCGAGCGCCTGGACCAGGGCGGCGGTCACGGCGGCCTCGGTGTCGAGCGCCAGCAGGGAGAGCACGCCGTCCACCGCGCCGCGGCCGTCCAGCAGTTCGGCCAGGGCGGCGCGCCGGAGCGCGTCGGCGGGCACGGCGAGCAGGTCGACCTGGTGGCCGCGCTCGCGCAGCGCGGCCAGTGCGGCCTCGACCCACGGGTCCGCGGCCAGCGCCTCGGAGACCACGGCCAGCCAGCGGGACGCGCCGGGGCGGTCCTCGGAGCCGGGCAGCATCCGCCAGCCGATCCGGTAGCGCCAGCCGTCCACGGTGGCGTTGGCCTGCCGCTGGTCGTACCAGGAGGCCAGCGCCGGGATCAGCGCGGCCACCGGGGCCTGGTCGTCGACGCCGAGGGTCGCGGCGACCGCGGCCACGTCCTGCTCCTTGACCAGCTCCCAGAACTCGCCGCCCTCGTCGCCGCCGCGGGCCGGGGCGGAGGCGGCCGTGATGGACGGGGCGTTCTCCCAGTGCCGGTCGCGGCGGAACGGGTAGGTCGGCAGGTCCACCACGCGGGCGCCGGCGAACAGCGCCGGCCAGTCCGGGCTCAGGCCGCTGACGTGCAGCCGGCCGAGCGCCGTCAGCAGTGCCTTGGCCTCGCCCTGGTCGCGGCGCTGGGTGGCGACCACCTCGGCCACGATGTCCTGGGACATGCCGGTGAGCACCGAGTCGGGGCCCACCTCCAGCAGCCGGGTGACGCCCTCGGCGGCCAGGGTGCGCACGCCGTCGTGGTAGCGGACGGCCTCGCGCACGTGGCGCACCCAGTAGTCGGGCGAGGTCAGCTCGTCGGCGAGCTTCCCGGTCAGGTTGGAGACGACGGGCAGCGCAGGCTGGTGGAACTCCAGGGTGGCGAGCACCGCCCGGAAGTCCTCCAGCATGCCGTCCATCCGGTGCGAGTGGAAGGCGTGCGAGACCTTCAGCCGGGTGGTCTTCTCGAACCCGGCGGCCACCGCGAGCACCGCCTCCTCGTCGCCCGAGACGACCACCGCGCGCTCGCCGTTGACGGCGGCGATGTCGGCGCCCTCGATCAGCAGCGGGGCGACGTCGGCCTCGGCGGCCCGGATCGCGACCATCGCGCCGCCGGCCGGCAGCGCCTGCATCAGCCGGCCGCGCGCGGCGACCAGGGTGACGGCGTCGGCGAGCGAGAGCACGCCGGCCACGTGGGCGGCGACGACCTCGCCGATCGAGTGCCCGCCGAGCAGGTCGGGGCGGATGCCCCAGGACTCCAGCAGGCGGTAGAGGGCGACCTCGAAGGCGAAGATGCCGGCCTGGGTGAAGACGGTCTGGTTCAGCAGCTCGGACTCGGCGTCCAGCACCACCTCGCGCAGCGGGCGGTCCAGGTGCTTGTCGAACTCGGCGCAGATCTCGTCGAAGGCGCGGGTGAACTCCGGGAAGCCCTCGATCAGTTCGCGTCCCATGCCGGGGCGCTGGGAGCCCTGGCCGGAGAAGACCACGGCGAGCTTGCCGGGGCCGGCGGCGACCTGCGGCAGCTCCCGGCCCTCGGCCAGCGCGCGCAGCCCGTCCAGCAGTTCGGCGCGGTCGCGGCCGACCACGGCGGCGCGGTGGGTGAGCAGGGCGCGGGTGGTGGCCAGCGAGTGGGCGACGTCGAGCGGGTCGAGGTCGCCGGCGGCGGCGATCAGCCGGTTCGCCTGGTCCTTGACGGCCTCCGCGGTCTTGGCGGAGAGCACCCACGCGACGGCCGGCGGTTCGGCGCGCGGCGCCCGCTCCGCCTCCTCCTCGGCCGGGGCCTCCTCGATGATGGTGTGGGCGTTGGTGCCGCTGATCCCGAAGCCGGAGATGGCGGCGCGGCGCGGCTGGCCGTCGGTCTCCCACGGCCGGGACTCGGTGAGCAGCTCGACGTCGCCGGCCGACCAGTCCACCTTGGTGGTGGGGTTCTCGGAGTGCAGCGACTTGGGCAGCACGCCGTGGCGCATCGCCATGACGACCTTGATCACGCCCGCCACGCCGGCGGCGGCCTGCGGGTGGCCCATGTTGGACTTGATCGAGCCCAGCCACATCGGCCGGCCCTCGGGCCGGTTCTGCCCGTACGCGGCGATGACGGCCTGGGCCTCGATCGGGTCGCCGAGCTTGGTGCCGGTGCCGTGCGCCTCGACCACGTCGATCTGGTTCGGCGACAGCTGGGCGTCGGCCAGCGCCGACTGGATCACCCGGACCTGGGCCGGGCCGCTGGGCGCGGTGAGGCCGTTGGAGGCGCCGTCCTGGTTGATCGCGGAGCCGCGGATCACCGCGAGCACCCGGTGCCCCTTGCGCCGGGCGTCGGAGAGGCGCTCGACCAGCAGCACACCGGCGCCCTCGGCCCAGGCGGCGCCGTCCGCGTCGTCGGAGAAGGACTTGCAGCGCCCGTCGGGCGACAGCGCCCGCCGCTCGCTGAACTCGATGAACATCTCCGGGCTGGCCATCACCGCGGCGCCGCCGACCAGGGCGAACTCGCACTCGCCGCGGCGCAGCGACTGGGTCGCCTGGTGCAGGGCCACCAGCGAGGCGGAGCACGCGGTGTCCATGGTGACGGCGGGGCCCTCCAGGCCCAGGGTGTAGGCGATCCGGCCGGAGACGATGCTGCCGGAGATGGTGCCGCCGACGTAGTCGTGGTGCATCAGGCCGACGAAGACGCCGGTCTGGGTGCCCTTCATCGACTGCGGGTCGATGCCGGCCCGCTCGAAGGCCTCCCAGGAGGTCTCCAGCAGCAGCCGCTGCTGCGGGTCGGTGCCGGGCGCGTCCTTGGGGCTGATGCCGAAGAACGCCGGGTCGCACTCGGCGGCGTCGTGCAGGAAGCCGCCGTGGCGCACGTAGCTCTTTCCGGGGGACCCGACCTCGGGGTCGTAGAGGTCGTCGATGTCCCACCCGCGGTCCACCGGGAAGCCGGAGACCACGTCGACACCTTCGCTGACGATCCGCCAGAGGTCCTCGGGCGTGCGGATGCCGCCGGGGTAGCGGCAGGCCATCCCGATGATCGCGATCGGCTCGCGGTTGAGTTCCTCCAGCTCACGCACCCGGCGGCGGCTGCGCTCCAGCTCGGTGGTCGCCCGCTTCAGGTAGTCGCGGAGCCTGTCGACGTTGGCCGGGTCTACCATCACTGGACTCCAGATTCGTTGTCGATCGTCGCGAAGAGTTCTTCGTCGGTGGCGGTGTCGAAGTCGTCCGACGCCCCGACGCCCGTGCTGTGGGAGTCACGCCAGGTCCGCAGCAGCGCTTCGAGGCGCGCGGTGATCCGGGCGTGGGAGCCGTCCTGGTCCGGCAGTGCGGCCAGCGCGGCCTCGAGCCGGTCGACCTCGGCGACCATCAGCCGGGCCTGGTCGGCCGGGCCGGGGACGAGTTCGGCCTTGAGGTACGCGGTCAGGACGACCGGGGAGGGCTGGTCGAAGACCAGGGTGGCGGGCAGCGAGAGGCCGGTGGCCGTCCCGAGCAGGTTGCGCAGCTCGACCGCCGCCAGCGAGTCGAAGCCCATCTCCTGGAAGGCCTTGTTCGGGTCGAGCGCCCGGGCCGAGGCGTGGCCGAGCACCGCGGCCACGCCGGTGAGCACCAGGTCCAGCAGCAGGCGGTCGCGCTCGGCGTCCGGCAGCGGGGCGAGGCGCTCGCGCCAGTCGCTCTGCGCGTCGGCGCGGGAGGCGCCGGCGGGCGCGGCCCCGGCGGCGCGCCGGGAGGTGCCGCGGACCAGTGCGCGCAGCAGGGTCGGGACGCCGTCGGTCCGGGCCCGCACCGCGGCGACGTCCAGGCGCATCGGCACCACGAGGGAGTCCTCGGCGGCCAGGGTGGCGTCGAACAGCTCCAGGCCCTCGGCGGCGGGCAGCGGCGGCAGGCCCAGCCGGTGCATCCGCTCCAGGTCGGCGGCGTCCACCTGGTCGGCCAGTCCGCCGACCTCGGACCACAGGCCCCAGGCCATCGAAACGGCGGGCAGCCCGGCAGCCCGGCGGTGGGCCGCGAGGCCGTCCAGGAAGGCGTTGGCGGCCGCGTAGTTGGACTGGCCGCCGCCGACCAGCAGGCCAGCGGTGGAGGAGAACAGCACGAAGGCGCTGAGCTCGCGGTCCCGGGTCAGCTCGTGCAGGTTCCAGGCGGCGTCCACCTTGGGGCGCAGCACCCGCTCGATCCGCTCGGGGGTCAGCGCGGCGAGCATCCCGTTGTCGACCACGCCGGCCGAGTGGACCACGGCGCCGACCGGGTGGCGCTCCAGCAGCTCGGCGAGCGCGGCGCGGTCGGCCGCGTCGCAGGCGGCGATCTCGACCTCGGCGCCGAGCGCCTCCAGTTCGGCCCGCAGCCCGGCCGCGCCGGGGGTGTCCTCGCCCCGCCGGCCGGTCAGCAGCAGCCGCCGGACGCCGTGGGTGCCGGCCAGGTGGCGGGCGATCAGCTGTCCGAGGCCGCCGAGGCCGCCGGTGATCAGCACGTACGACTCGGGGTCGAAGCGCGGCGGCTCGGCGGGCCGGGACCGGGCGAGCCTGGGCACCGACAGCTCGCCCCCGCGCACCGCGACCTCGGGCTCGCCGCAGGCCAGCGCGGCGGCCAGGCCGGCGCCGCCGTCGCTGTCGACGAGCAGGAAGCGGCCGGGGTTCTCCGACTCGGCGGCGCGCACCAGGCCGGCCAGCGGCGCGTGGGCGAGTTCGCCGGCCCGGAGCACCACGGCCAGCCGGGAGCGGTCGAAGCGCCGGTCGGCGAGGAAGTCCCGCAGCACGGCGAAGGTGTCGCCGACGCCGCGGTGCACCGCCGTGGGCACCTCGCCGTCGGCGGCGGGGGCGGCCGGCAGCACGATCAGGCCCGGCTCGGTCTCGATCGAGGCGAGGTCCGGGTGGACCGGCACGCCGAGGCCGAGGTCGTCGGGGCCGCAGACCACGGTGTCCGCGGGCAGTGCCGCGTCCGGGGCGGCGTCGAGCGGGGTCTGCTCCAGGCGGAACAGCGACTCCCCCGGCCCGGTGGCCAGTTGACCGGCCGAGACCGGGCGGGCCACCAACGTGCGGACGGTGGCCACCGGCGCGCCGGCGGCGTCCGCGACGGCCAGCGAGACCGCGTCCTGGCCGGCCTTGGCGACGTGCAGCCGCAGTTCGCCGGCCCCGGCGGCGTGCAGGGTGACGCCGCCCCAGCTGAACGGCAGCACCGCCTGGCCGTCGCCCAGGTCGAGCAGGTTGACGTGCAGGGCGGCGTCCAGCAGCGCCGGGTGGAGGCCGAAGGCCGCGGCGGTGCTCCGGGCGCGGTCGGGCAGGGCGGCCTCGGCGAACAGGTCCTCGCCGCGCCGCCACGCCGCGCGCAGCCCCTGGAACACCTCGCCGTAGCCGTAGCCGACCCCGGTGAGCCTGGGGTAGAGCTCGCCCAGCTCGATGGGTTCGGCGCCCTCCGGCGGCCAGGCCCGCAGGTCGAACCGCGGCTCCTCGGCGGCGACGGCGAGCGTGCCGCCGGCGTTCCGGCTCCACGGAGCGTCCGGCGCGTCCGCCGGGCGGGAGTACACGGCGACGGTGCGCCGCCCGGCGTCCTCGGCGCCGACCGCGACCTGCACCGCCACCGCGCCCTGCTCCGGCAGGGTCAGCGGCGCCTGGAGCGTGAGCTCCTCCAGCACCGCGCAGCCGACCCGGTCCCCGGCCTGGACGGCCAGCTCCACCAGGGCGGTGCCGGGCAGCAGGACGGTGCCGTGCACGGCGTGGTCGGCCAGCCAGGGCTGGGCGGAGCGGGACAGGCGCCCGGTCAGCACCAGGCCGCCCGAGTCGGGCAGTTCGGTCGCCGCGCCCAACAGCGGGTGCTCGACGGGGAGTTGGCCGAGGCCGCTGGGGTCTCCGGCGGCGGCGGTGCCCTCCAGCCAGAGCCGGGTGCGCTGGAACGGGTAGAGCGGCAGGTCGACCCGGTTCGCGCCGCGGCCCTCGAAGAGCGCGGCCCAGTCGACCGGTACGCCGTCGGCGTGCAGCCGGGCCAGGCCGGCCAGCAGTTCCCGGGTCTCGGCGCAGTCGCGGCGCATGGTCGCGACGGCGGCCGGGCCGTCGTCGAGGCAGTCCCGCACCATCGCGGTCAGCACGGCGTCCGGCCCCAGCTCCAGGAACCTGCGCACGCCCAGGGGGGCGAGGGCGCGCAGCGCCGGCTCGAACCGCACCGGCCGGCGGACGTGCTCCACCCAGTAGTCCGGCGAGCCCAGTTCCTCGGCGCCGACCGGGCCGCCGGTCAGGGTGGAGACGATCGGGATGGCCGGCGCGCCGTACGACTGCGCCTTGGCGACGAGCGCGAACTCGTCCCGCATCGGCTCCATCAGCGGGGAGTGGAAGGCGTGCGAGACGGTCAGCCGGGTGCTCTTCTCGAACCCGGCGGCGAGCGCCAGCACCGCCTCCTCCTCGCCCGAGACGACCACCGAGCGCGGCCCGTTGACGGCGGCCAGGCCCACCCGCTCGTCGAGCAGCGGCAGCACCTCGGCCTCGGTGGCCCGGATCGCCACCATCGCGCCGCCGGCGGGCAGCCGGCTCATCAGGCCGCCGCGGGCCAGCACCATGGCGGCCGCGCCCTCCAGCGACAGCACGCCGGAGACGTGGGCGGCGGCCAGCTCGCCGACCGAGTGGCCGACCAGGTAGTCGGGGCGCACGCCCAGCGACTCCACCAGCCGGAACAGCGCCACCTCGACGGCGAAGATCGCCGCCTGGGCGTAGTCGGTGCGGTTCAGCAACTGCTGCTCGGCCTCGATCACCCGGGCGAGCGGCACCTCCAGCTCCCGGTCCAGCAGGGCGGACACCTCGTCGAAGGCGGCCGCGAAGACCGGGAACGCCCGGTACAGCTCCCGGCCCATGCCGAGGCGCTGCGAGCCCTGCCCGGTGAACAGGAACGCCAGCTTCCCCTGGCCGGCCACGGTGCCCGCGGCCGGGGCCAGGGCGGCCAGCAGTTCCTCGGTGGAGCCGCCGACGGCCACCGCGCGGTGCTCCCAGGAGGAGCGGGTGCAGGCCAGCGAGAGGGCCACGTCGGCCGGGTCCAACTCGGGACGGGCCTCGACCCAGGCGCGCAGCCGTTCCTTCTGCTCGGCCAGCGCCTCGGGGGTGCGCGCCGACAGGAGCCAGGGGACGGCGTCCAACGGCGGGGTGGGGGCCACCGCCGGGGCTTCGGCGCCGGGCGCCTCGGTCCGGGTCCGCTCCTCGGGCTGCTCGCCGTCCGCCTCGGGCGCCTGGTCGGGCGCCGGGGCCTGTTCGAGGACCACGTGGGAGTTGGTGCCGCTGATGCCGAAGGAGGAGACCGCCGCCCGCCGGGGCCGTCCGGTCTCGGGCCATTCCTGAGCCTCGGTCAGCAGCCGCACGTCGCCGGCCGTCCAGTCGACCTGGGTGGAGGGCTCGTCCACGTGCAGGGTCTTCGGCAGTTCGCCGTGCCGCATCGCCTGCACCATCTTGATCACCCCGGCGACGCCCGCGGCGGCCTGGGTGTGCCCGAGGTTGGACTTGATCGAGCCCAGCCACAGCGGACGGCCCTCGGGGCGGTCCTGGCCGTAGGCCGCGATCAGGGCCTGGGCCTCGATCGGGTCGCCGAGCGCGGTCCCGGTGCCGTGCGCCTCGACCGCGTCGACGTCCGCCGGGGAGACGCCGGCGCTCGCCAGCGCCTGCTTGATCACCCGCTGCTGGGAGGGGCCGTTGGGGGCGGTGAGCCTGCTGCTGGCGCCGTCGGAGTTGATCGCGGTGCCCTTGACCACGGCCAGCACCCGGTGGCCCAGCCGCTGGGCGTCGGAGAGGCGCTCGACCAGCAGCATGCCCACGCCCTCGCCCCAGCCGGTGCCGTCGGCGCCCTCGGCGAAGGCCTTGCAGCGGCCGTCGGGGGCGAGGCCGCGCTGCCGGCTGAAGTCGACGAAGGTCTCGGGGGTGGACATCACCGTCACCCCGCCGGCCAGCGCCAGGGTGCACTCGCCCGCCTGGAGCGCCTTGACCGCCCAGTGCAGGGCCACCAGCGAGGAGGAGCAGGCCGTGTCGATGGTGACGGCGGGCCCCTCCAGGCCGAAGGTGTAGGCCACCCGGCCGGAGGCGACGCTGGCCGCGCTGCCGTTGGCCAGGTAGCCGTCGAGGTCGTCCGGCACCGCGTCCAGCCTGGTCGCGTAGTCGTTGTACATGACGCCGACGAAGACTCCGGTGCGGGAGCCGCGCAGCGCGGCGGGCACGATGCCGGCGTCCTCGAAGGCCTCGTGGGAGGTCTCCAGGAGCAGCCGCTGCTGCGGGTCCATCGCCAGCGCCTCGCGCGGCGAGATGCCGAAGAAGTCCGGGTCGAAGTCGGCGGCCTCGTGCAGGAAGGCCCCGGTCCGGGCGTAGGTCTTGCCCGCCCGCGCGGGGTCGGGGTCGTACAGCGACTCGACGTCCCAGCCCCGGTCGGCCGGGAAGTCCGACACCGCGTCGGCGCCGGCGGCCACCAGGTCCCACAGGTGCTCGGGCGTGGCGACCCCGCCGGGGTACCGGCAGGCCATCCCCACGATCGCGATCGGCTCGTGCGCGCGGTACTCCGACTCGCGCAGCCTGCGCCTCGTCTCGCGCAGATCCGAAGTGGTTCGCCTGAGATAGTCGAGCAGTCGGTCCTCGTTGTTCGCCAACGCAGCCATCCGATCGGGATCGAAGCCTTCGGAAACGCGGGATCCCGGCTCGTCGGTCCACGTCCCCGCCTTTGGGAGGCTAGGGAGCAGGGGGTGTCGGGGTCACCCCCTACCGCCCCCTGGAGTGCCCCTGGCCCGACTTTCCGGCAGGTCGGCCGAATGGCGTGCCGATTGGGCCACCGATGTGACGGCCGCCACCGACAGACCTGTGCGTATTCGCCATCCTCGGCCGCCGACACCGACCGATCTTGACAAGTTTGGCGCCCCAACATACCGTCAAGTCGGGTTTGTGGCATGGGGATAACCCCTCCTGAGCAGCCACGAGTCCACTGTCGGCCCAGAGCGTCCGGGTAAGCCCGCCCGACCCCTGGGTGTCCTGGACCAGCCCGAAAACCTCATCGAACACCGCCCCGCCGAACACCACGGAAAACTCCGGCGGGGCCAAGCAATTCACAAAATGACGCGTACATGACTTTTTGATGTCGAGCAGATTTCGCCGTGATGTCACCGCTGATTTCCGGCGCGCTGCGAAGATATTGTTTCCGGGGACCCGTGGGGGCGGGGTATCCGGAAACAATCTTTTGCATTCAATTCAGAATACTGGCCATGGGGGAGGTCATGGTGCGCCTTTTCGAGCGCCACCGAGAACTTGGGACCCTACGCGACGCGTTCGCCGAGAGCGTCGCCGGAGCAGGGCAACTCGTCATCGTCACCGGGGGGCCCGGGCTCGGAAAGACCGAGCTGCTCCACGAGTTCGCGAACACCGCGTGCAGGTCCGGCGCGCGCGTGCTGACCGCCGGCGGCGGACCCCTGGATCAGGCCCGGCCGATGGGCGCCATCCGGGAACTCCTGCACAGCGGCGAACTCCCGACGGATGTCCTGGATTGCTCGTTACAGCCCGATTCCTGGGTCGACCCAGCGTCACCCGCCGAATACCGGACGGAATCGGTCCGGCCCGACCCGGGCCGCATCCGGTACGCACCGGAAACACTCCTCCAGGCCGTGTCCACACCGATCCTGGAGATGGCGACCGAACGACCCCTGGCGATCGTCATCGACGACGCCCACCTGTTGGACACCCAGTCGCTCCAGACCCTGCTGTACCTGCTGCGCCGGATACGGACGAAACCCGTCGCGGTGGTCTGCGCCGGCTGGGAGCAGTCCGCGCTGGCGGACCCGCTCATCCACGACGGCCTGAGCCGCCAGCCGCACCGCCGGGTCCGGCTGGCGCCCCTGTCCGAGCAGGGCGTGGCCCGGATGCTCGCCGGCCAGAGCACCCGGCCGCTGCCCGCCGAGCTCGGCACCACCTACCACCGGGCCACCGGCGGGAACCCCATGCTGGTGCACGCCCTGCTGGACGACGGCACCCAGTTCGGCGCCGAACTCGGCGAGCCCGTCCCGAGCGTCGCCTACCGCCAGGCCGCACTGGCCTGCCTGTACCGGGGCGAGCCCAGCCACCTCTCCGTGGCCAGGGCGCTGGCCGCGCTCGGCGACCACGCCACCGCCCGGACCGCCGCGCTGCTGCTGTCGACCAGCCCCGACGCGGTCCAGGTCGTGGTCGACGTGCTGGGCTGCACCGGCCTCCTCGACGGCTACCGCTTCCGCCTGCCCGCCGCCGCCGGCGCGGTGCTGAGCGACCTCGACCCCGAGGAACGCGCGCGGCTGCACGGCGAGGCCGCCCGGCTGCTCTACCTGGACGGGGCGCCCGCACCCGTGGTGACCGACCACCTGATGGCCGCGGACCAGGTCGCCGAGCCCTGGGGCCTGTCGGTGCTGCGGCTGGCCTCCGAGCAGGCACTGGCCGAGGACCAGGTCGAACAGTCCACCGGCTACCTGCGGCTGGCCGTGCGCGAGTCCGCGGACGAGCGGGAGCGGCACACCCTCTCCACCGCGCTGGCGCGGGCCGAGTGGCGGGTCAACCCGGCCGCCGTGACCCCGCACCTCGAACCGCTCCACCGGAGCGCGGTGGCCGAGGGGCTGAACGCGCGGGACCAGGCCACCCTGGTGCGGCACATGCTCTGGCAGGGCGAGACCGACCTCGCCGACGCGACCGTGGCCGCGCTGGCCGCCTCGCTCGACCCGGCCGACGCCCACGTGCTGGCCGAAATGGAGTTCGTCCGGCACTGCTTCTACGGCGTGCCCCAGGTCAGCCACCGCGGCGACCTCGCCAAGATGGCCACCCTGGAACGGGCCACCACCGGCAAGGTGAACACCCTGTGGGCCGCGGTGGCCCTGCTGGTCAGCGGTGACACCGGCGCCGAGTCGGTGTCCCAGGTGACCGAGGCCCTGCTGAGCGACCAGGTCAGCGACCTGAAGCTGGAACTGACGATCATCTCGCTGTCGGTCATCGCGCTCACCGGCCAGTCCGAGACCGCCGCCGCCGTCTGCGAGGCGCTGCTGAGCACCGCCACACGGCGCGGCTGGACGACCTGGCGGGCGATGCTGCTCTCCGTCCAGGCCCGGATCGCCCTGCTCCAGGGGGACCCGGCCACCGCCGAGGCCAAGGCCACCGAGGCGCTCGACCTGCTCAGCTCCCAGGCCTGGGGCGTCCTGATCGGCCTGCCGCTGACCACGGCGATCTTCGCCAACACGGCCCTGGGCCGGCACCAGACCACCACCCAGCTGCTGCGGCGCAAGGTGCCGGACAGCATGTTCAACACCGTCTTCGGCATCCAGTACCTGGGCGCCCGGGGACACCACTACCTCTCCACCGACCGGCCGTTCGCGGCCCTGAACGACTTCGAGACCTGCGGGCACCTGATGCGCGAGCGCGCCTCCGCCCTCCAGCCGCTGCTCCCCTGGCGCACCGACCTCGCCCAGGCCAACCTGCGGATCGGCAAGACCCGGATCGCCAAGGAGCTGGCCGAGGAACAGGCCGCGCTGCGCCACCCGTTGGGCATCCGCTCGCGGGCGATCGCCCTGCGGGTCCTGGCCGGCACCAGCCAGCCGCGGCACCGCACCGCGCTGCTGCGCGAGTCGATCGACCTGCTCCAGGTCTGCGGCGACCGGCTGGAACTCGCCCTCGCCTTCGAGGACCTGTCCGCGACCCACTACGAGATGGGCGACTACGCCAGAGCCCGGCTGGTGGCCCGGCAGGCCGCCCAGGAGACCGGCGACGGCGAGCCGGAGGCGACGGTGCCCGGCGGGGTGCCGTTGCCCGAGCCGGTGCCCGCCGACGCCCCGGCCGTCCCCGCGCCCGCCGCCGCGCCCAGCCACCCCGCCGCCCCGGTGGCGGCTTCGGCGGCCGACTCCGCCTCGCTGCTCAGCGACGCGGAGAGCCGGGTCGCCGTCCTGGCCGCGCTCGGCTACACCAACCGTGAGATCAGCGGCCGCATCCACGTGACGGTCAGCACGGTCGAGCAGCACCTCACCCGGGTGTACCGAAAGCTGAACGTCGCCAGCCGCACCGAGCTGCCGTCCAAGCTCCTGGAGCGCCAGATCCCGGCGCTGCCCGAGCACCGGCCGGCCGCCGACCGGCGTCCGCGCCAGCAGCGCGCCGCGGTCACCAGGGAACTCCCGCCGCTCTGGCGCCGACTGGCGCTGTAGCGCGCGCCACCGGGCCCGAC
>NZ_JBHUAF010000227.1:0-13783 GCF_042789895.1 Kitasatospora sp. NPDC056783 | reverse complement strand
GTCCGGGGCCCTCGGCGTGCTCCTCTCCGGCCGCCCCACCCCCTTGTCGCGTACCCGACCCTTCGTCTTTGCCAAGGCTTAACCACTCGATATTTGACACTCTGAAGTATCGCCTGCAAAGTTACTTCAGTTCATTCACTATGTACGGGAGGAAGCAACCGTGAGTGAGGCACCACAGCCCACCACCGCGGCCGAGAAGCAGAGCAGCGCCCGGGTCCTGCCGGCCCTCATCCTGGCGATGCTGTCGTTCAGCGTGGTACAGACCGCGGTCGTCCCGATCCTGCCCTCGCTGGCCAGGGAACTGGACGTCTCCGCCTCCAGCGTCACCTGGCTGATGACCGCCAACCTGCTCTCCGCAGCCGTGCTGACTCCCCTCCTGGGCCGCTTCGGCGACCTCCGGGGCCGCAAGCCGATGCTGCTGATCTCGCTGGCCGGTCTGGTCGCCGGTTCGGCGCTCGCGGTCAGCACCCACTCGTTCACCTGGCTGGTCGTGGCCCGCGTCCTCCAGGGCGCCGGCGGTGGCGTGCTCCCGCTGGCGATCAGCATCGTCCGCGACGAGCTGCCCAGGCAGAAGGTCACCGGCGGCGTCGCCGCCATCAGCGCCTCGATGGGCGTCGGCTCCGGCCTCGGCCTGGTCGCCACCGGTCTCCTGCTGGAGCACTGGAGCTACAAGTCGATCTTCTGGATGGGCCTCGTCTGCGGCCTGCTCGCGATCGCCCTGGTCGCCTTCCGCGTTCCGACCGACCCGGTCACCGACAAGGAGGGCGGCGCCGACCCGCTGGGAGCCCTCACCCTGGCCGGCTGGCTCTCCGCCCTGCTGGTCGCGGTCAGCCAGGGCAACCACTGGGGCTGGACCTCCAACAAGACCCTCGGCCTGTTCGCCGTCGCCGCCGTGGTCGCCCTGGTCTGGGGGATCGTCGAGACCAAGGTCGCGCACCCGCTGGTGGACATGAAGATGATGGCCCGCCCGGCCGTCGCCTTCACCAACCTGGCCGGCCTGCTGATCGGCTTCGGCATGTACGGCTCCTTCATGGTCATCAGCAACTTCGCCCAGACCCCGGAGAAGCTGGCCCACTACGGCTTCACCGCCACCGTGCTGCACGCCGGCCTCCTGCTGCTGCCGTCCGCGATCGGCTCGATGGTCGCCGCCCCGGTCGGCGCCCTGCTGATCGCCCGGCGCGGCCCGCGCCTGCCGCTGGTCCTCGGTGGCGTCCTCGGCGCCGTCGCGATGGCCTACCTGGCCGTGCGGCACGGACACGAGGCCGACATCTACACCGCCTCGGCGATCTTCGGTCTCGGCGTCGGCCTCGCGTTCGCCGCGATGCCGGCCTACATCAACGGCGCCGTCCCGGCCGAGCAGAGCGGCATCGCCAACGGCATGAACTCCGTGCTGCGCACCGTCGGTGGCGCGATCGGCACCGCCGTCATGGCCGCCATCCTGACCGGCGACACCCTGAAGCTGCCGCCGCAGATCCCGCTCTCGCTGCCCACCCTGGACGCCTACAAGCACGCGTTCTGGACCGCGGCCGTCGTCTGCGTCGTCGCCGGCGTCGTCCCGTTCCTGATCCGTAGCGCCACCTCGGCCGCCACCGCGACCGTCGTCGACGGCTCCGCCCGGCAGGACTCCAGCCCCGAGCTGGTCAAGACCGACGCCTGACGAGGCGTCCGGCCCCCGCGCTCAGGGACAGGGCGCGGGGCACCCGGCCTCCGGACGTCGCGAGGGCATCACGAACGTACGGAGCCGGCACCGTGATCGGCCCCACCCGGTACTCCCCATCGGGTGGGGCCGTTTTCGCGCCTCAGTCCCCCCGGTCCGCCCGTGGGCCTCCGTCGACCCCGTCGGCCTCACCCTCACCCTCGCCCCGGCGCAGCGGCAGCGGCCGGGACGCTTCGAGCGCCGGGTCGTCCACCGCGAAGGTCCGCACCCTCCCCCGCTCGCTCCACGGCGTCTCGAACCGCACGGTGACCCTCCCGACGCCGCTGCCCTGCACCCACCCCGGACCGAACTCGGCGTGCCGGACGTCCTGGCCGGGCATCCAGCGCCGCACCACGACGGCCTCCGGTCTCTCCTCCGCCCGCTCCGCCTCGGCCGCCACCTCGGCGTGCTCCGCGGCCTCCTCCCGGAGCGCCTGCGCGAACAGGTCCTCCTGGGTGTAGTCGGCGAGCTGGGTGACGCCGACACCGAGCAGCCGGACCCCGCCGGTGATGTCCACCTGTTCGGCCAGCCGGGACGCGGTCGCGGTGATCACCGCCTCGTCGTCGGTGGGCCCGCCGAGCGTCTCCGAGCGGGTCAGCGTCGAGAAGTCGAACCGCCGGACCTTGAGCACCACCGTCCGCCCCGAGCGCCCGGCCGCCCGCAACCGCCGTACGCACCGGGCAGCCAGCGTCTCCACCTCGCGCAGCACCCGGTCCCGGTCGGCCAGGTCCACCTCGTAGGTGTCCTCCACCGACACCGACTTGGCGTCCTGGTCGGCGATCACCGGACGATCGTCCAGGCCTATGGACATCTGGAAGATCCCGGCGCCGTGCGCCCGCCCGACCAGTTGCACCAGCTCCGCCTCCCCCGCCTCCGCGAGGTCGGCCACCGTGGTCAGCCCGGCCCGGCGCAGCACCTGCTCGGTGGCCGGACCGATCCCGGGCAGCGCCCGCACCGGCATCGGGCCGAGCACCGCCCGCTCCTGCCCGGGCTCGATCATGACCAGCCCGTTCGGCTTGGCCTGCTCCGAGGCGATCTTGGCCATCAGCTTGGACCCCGCCGCCCCCACCGAACCGGTCAGCCCGGTCAGCCGCTCGATGTCCGCGCGCAGGTCCTCCGCCAGCGCCAACACCAGCCGCTCGCCGGTCTCGTGGTCCGCCTCCAGCAGCGCGGGGCCGTAGGGGCCGGCCTCCAGGTCCACGAAGGCCTCGTCCAGGCTGAGCGGCTGCACCAGCGGGGAGAGCTGCCGCAGCAGCCCCATCACGATCTCGCTGTTCTGCCGGTAGGCCTCGAACCGCCCTGACAGGAAGGCGGCATTGGGGCAGAGCCGGCGCGCCTGCGCCATCGGCATCGCCGAGTGCACTCCGAACTTCCGCGCCTCGTACGAGGCCGTGGAGACCACCCCGCGCCCGCCGAGCCCCCCGACCACCACCGGCTTGCCGCGCAGGCTCGGCTTGGCCGCCTGCTCCACCGCCGCGAAGAAGGCGTCCATGTCGAGGTGGATGATGCTCGGCAGAGATCGCACCCGCCGATCATCGCGTACGGGTCCGACAGTGCGTACGGAACCCGGCCGGGAACCCCGCGGCCGGCCCGGGGGCTACTCCTGCGCGGCCTCCGCCAGCGCCTTCGGGATGCCGTCCTCCTCGGGCCCGAGGAACAGCGGGTCCGGCCGCAGCCAGGCGTTGACCGCCGCCTTGCCCGCCCCGGCGACCTCCCTCAGCCCGCCGTAGAGCCAGGTCGCGTCGTGCGGCTCCGGCACCCCGACCGCGTACGAGCGGATGCCCGCCGCCGCGCACAGTGCCAGTGCCCGGCGGACGTGGAAGTCCTGGCTCACCAGCACCGCGTGGTCCACCCCGAAGATCCGGCGCGCCCGGGTGCAGGAGTCCCAGGTGTCGAAGCCGGCGTAGTCCCGGACCACCCGGTCCGCGGGCACCCCGTGCTCGGTCAGGTAGGTGTACATCGCGTCGGGCTCGTCGTACTCGACCCGCCCGTTGTCCCCGGTCACCAGGATCGCCCGCACCTTCCCCTGCCGGTACAGGTCCAGGGCCGCGACCAGCCGGTGCTCCAGGTACGGCGAGGGCCGGCCCTGGTACAGCCCGGCGCCGAAGACCACCGCGACGGGCGCGGCGGGCGCGCTCTGCACCGTGCCCACCCGGTCCCCCGCCGAGAGCCACACCCAGGCACTCGGCAGCAGGGCCAGCGCGCTGAGCACCGTCCCGGCCTGGAACACCCTGCGCTGGGTCGGCCGCTGCCGCAGCCGTGCCCCCAGCTGCCCGGCCCTGCGCCTCGACAGCCCCGCTATCCCGGTGCCCACCCCCATGTGCCCTCCCTCGCTCACCTCCGACCGGGCTCGGTCGCGCCACCAGGCAACACGACGAGGCCGCGGCCCCGAACGGTTCCCCGTCCGGGCCCGCGGCCTCGTCGATCGGCTGTTCAGACCGCCCGGTTGCGCCGCTGCGCCAGCTCGTCGCCCGGGTCGTTCCCGACCAGGGTCTCGCCGGTGTCGGTGCGCTCGGCGTGCAGCCGCCCGAGGGTCAGCTCCAGTTCGCGCCAGACCGCCCCCACCGCGATGCCGAAGACTCCCTGACCGCCCTTCAGCAGGTCCACCACCTGCTGCGGCGTGGTGCACTCGTACACCGTCGCGCCGTCGCACATCAGCGTCATCCCGGCCAGGTCGGCCTGGTCGGCGGCCTGGAGGTGGGCGACCGCCACCCGGATGTTCTGCAACGAGACGCCCGCGTCGAGCAGCCGCTTCACGATCTTCAGCAGCAGGATGTCGCGGAAGCTGTAAAGCCGCTGGCTGGTCGCCGGGTACGTCGTGCGGACGCTGGGCTCCAGCAGCCCGGTCCGGGCCCAGTAGTCCAGCTGGCGGTACGTGATGCCGGCCGCCGCGCAGGCCGTCGGGCCGCGGAAGCCGAGGAGTTCGGATGTCGGGGCCAGCCGCTCGATGGCGGGCTGGCCCGGTTGCACGGCCGGGAACCTGCCCACCCGGGGCAGGTCCGTGACGGTACGAGCGGTGCGCGGCATGTGCACGGCGCACCGGCCGCCCACCGCCGCGTCATCGCCAATGCTGCTCATGCCTGCCTCCGTCCCTTGTGCTGCGGGCAATCCGACTGCGGGCATCGGCCACCCGGACAGCCACTCCTGACGGTAGGCAGTCCCCTATGACCCGTCAACGATCGCCACGCCGGGCCAGACAAACCACATCACTCAGGAGAGTGGTTTTTCGTGCCCCCAGTGTGGGTAAGTGGGCGTTTTTTGGCAAAACGGCGGGCCGAAAGGCCGAACGGCCGGCCCCCATCGCGGGCGGAAAGCCCGGGACCGGGCTACTGCGGGCCGCCGCCCCCGAAGTCCTCGGGCGAGACCTGGTCGAGGAACTCCCGGAACTTCTCGACCTCGTCCTCCTGCTCGTCCGGGATCGCGATGCCCGCCTCGGCGAGCACCTCCTCGCTCCCGTAGATCGGCGTGCCGGTGCGCAGCGCCAGCGCTATGGCGTCGGACGGCCGGGCGCTCACCTCGACCCCGCCGGCGAACACCAGCTCGGCGTAGAACACGCCCTCCCGCAGGTCGGTGATCCGGACCTCGGTGAGCTGCTGGCCGAGTGCCTCCAGGACGTCCTTGAAGAGGTCGTGCGTCAGCGGGCGCACCGGGGTCATGCCCTGCTGGGCGAAGGCGATCGCGGTCGCCTCGCCGGGGCCGATCCAGATCGGCAGGTAGCGATCTCCCCCGACCTCCCGCAGCAGCACGATCGGCTGGTTGGAAGGCATCTCCACTCGGACACCCACGACGTCGAGCTCATTCACACAGGCAACCCTATGGCTCCGCTCCCGGATATGAAAGCGCAGGGCCGACGCCGCTGGTCAGCGCGGTGCACCCGCCGCCCGGCGGACGTCGCGGCCGCCGGAGAGGGCCTTGGCCCCGTCCTAACCGCGGGTTCGCAGACCGGCCTGGACCATCGCCGCGTGCAGCCGCACGGACAGCGTCGCGAGTTCCCGCGCGGTGGCCTCCGCGTGCGCCCGGGTCTGCGGGTTCCGGTGTCTGCGCAGCGGCGCCACCACCTGCTCCACCAGCGCGATCTCGCGGTCCGCCGCCGCCTTCATCGCCCGCAGGTGCCGGGGCTCCAGGCCGTACCGGCCGAGCTCCGCGACCAGCCGGGCCACTTGGAGCGCCTCGCCGTCGTAGCCGCCGTCCGGGCCCGGCACGACCAGCCCGTAGGACTCCCACTCGGCCAGCTCCGGTTCTCCGGCCTCGGCCGCCGCCAACAGCTCGGCGCGCCCGAGCCGGACCCCGGACGGCGCCTCGCCGGCGGCCACCAGTTCCCGGTCCGCCTCCTCCAGCGGCCCGGGACGGGTGTCGGCGGAGGGCAGCGCGGGCGGGTTCTCGCCGCGCTCGATGGCGTCCAGGTGTTCCCGGATCACCCGCAGCGGCAGGTAGTGGTCCCGCTGCATGCGCAGGACGTAGGCCAGCCGCTCGACGTCGGCCGGGCTGAACTTGCGGTACCCCGAGGGCGTGCGCTGCGGCTCGACCAGCCCTTCCGCCTCCAGGAAGCGGATCTTGGAGATGGTGACCTCGGGGAAGTCGTCGCGCAGGAAGGCCAGCACCGCGCCGATGCTCAGCAGTTCGTCACCGCCGCGCCGGCGCCCGGCGGAACGCTCCGCCCGGACCGGTTGCCGCGGGCCCGCGACCACCCCGCGCCCGCCGCGGTCCGCCTGCGGACCGGACGGGGTCGGAGTGGTCGCCCCGAGAGAAGAGGAAGGGGTGTTCGTGTTCACTCGGGCTCCTGCCTGCGTCGTTTTCAGTACCCCCGGTGGTGGCCGGCGAAGAACACCAGCCGGTACTTCCCGATCTGCACCTCGTCGCCGTTGTTCAGCGCCACCTCGTCGATCCGCTCCCGGTTCACGTAGGTGCCGTTGAGGCTGCCCACGTCCGCGACGCTGAAGCCGGCCGGGGTGCGGCGGAACTCCACGTGGCGGCGCGAGACCGTGACGTCGTCCAGGAAGATGTCACCCTGCGGGTGACGTCCCGCCGTGGTGACGTCCGAGTCCAGCAGGAAGCGGCTGCCCGAGTTCGGACCGCGCTGGACGATCAGCAGGGCCGAGCCCGGCGGCAGCGCGTCGATCGCCGACAGCACCTCGGCCGACAGGGCCGGCGTGGCGCCGGTGCCGGTCGTGGCGGTCGGGTCGTACGACTCCAGGCCGGAGATGGAGATGGTCGACGTGGTCTCCGCCGCCCCCTCCGGGAGCAGGCCGCCGCGCAGCGCCGCCCCGCAGTTGGAGCAGAACCGGGCCGAGGCCGGGTTCGGGTTGGCGCACCGGGGACACGGAGTGGGGCCAGCCATGTTCACAGCCTCCTGGCGCGGCACACCCGACGGGTTGTGCCCGGCGTACGGATCCGGGGCAAACCCTCCACCAGAGGTTGAGGGTCCTGACGGGAAACCTATGCGCGGCTCGCCGGAGGGGTCAACCGACGCGCCGTAGCCCGCCTGATTCCCCGCGTACTGGGCGGCGCCGCCGTCCCGGTACAGCTGCTGTCCCGCGTACGACCCGGCCTCGGGGGCGGGGCGCATGCCGGGGACGGCCGGCTCGTCCTCGGGCCGGCGGTGACGTGCGGTGGGCGCCTCGACGGCGGCCGAGTTGCGGCCCTTGTTGCGACCGAACAACTTCGAGAAGAAACTCACGGGCGAATCCCCTTGCGTGTGACAGACCCGCCCGCGGGGCAGGGTGAGAACCTCGGACATGCTGCGAGCCCGGATGCTGCGGCTCGGGCCCGCCGGAGTGGCGCTCCGACGGCTGGTGCTGCGGTTGTTCCTCCGGAGCGTACCGGTGCGAACCAGTCTCGCCCATGTGACGGCGGCACCCCGCAGCGGGTACCGCCCGCCCTTGACGGGCCGTTCGTCGAGCGCCCCGTCACTTCGAAGCCGGCTTGGCGTACTGCGGCGACTTCGGGTCCACGAGGGCGTCGACGACCACCTTCTGCTGCTGGGCGATCGTCGCCCGCGCCTGGTTGTTCTCCAGGGTGCGGACGACACCTCCCGGGATGTTCAGCGCGGGTGTCAGGTCCTGCGGGTTTCCGACGACGGTGAACCGATAGGGCTGCGAGACCTTCTTCCCGTCGATCTGCACCCCACCGCCCGACAGGTCGGTGAAGTAGGTGTTGACCACCACGCGCACATCGTTGATCTGAATCGCCTCCGCCCCCGCCGCTCGAAGTTCTTGCAGGGTGTCCAGCAGCATATCCGCCTTCACCTGCCCTTGGGGATCATCGACCGTGAGTACGATGCCCGGACCAGTGGCTTTGACGGTACCGGCGAGCACGCCGAGCTCCGTCATCTTCTTCCTGGTCTGCTCCTGGGCCTCCTTGGCCTGGTTGGAGCTGTTCTCCAACTTCGCCAGGGAGCCTTCCAGCTCCGCCTTCTCCTGCTGGAGACGCTGCTGACGGCTGTCCAGTTCGTCGAGGATGCGCACCAGGTCCTCCTGGCGGGCCCCGCGCAGCTGACTGTGGTGGTCGTTGGTCGACCGTACCTGGATCGCCAGCGCCAGCCCGAGCGAGAACAGCAGCAGCGCCACCACCAGTTGCCCTCGGGACAGCCGCGGCGGCCAGAGCGCCGCCCTCAGGCGCCGTCGGCCCGCGTTCCGGTCCAAGGCGGACGGCTGCTCGGCGGGCTCGGGCGCGGGCTCCGCGGCGGGCGCGGGTCCGGGCTCCGTCTCGGAAACGGGCTCGGACTCGGGCTTCGTCTCCGGCGAGGCCTCGGGCTCCGGTTGGACCACCTTCGTCAGTCGGAGCGTCGGCTCGGACACCGGAGCGGCCTCAGCCTCGGCCTCGGCGTCGGAGTTCCCCTCCGACTCCTCCGGCGCCTCCGCAGCCCGAGCGATCCTCCCGACCGCCTCGGCAGCCCCGTCCGGCCCGGGCTCCTCGACCGTGTCCGGCTCGGGTGCCTCAGCGGCCTTCTCGACGGCCTTCCAGGCCGCCTTCCCGTCCGGTTTCCCGGCGGCCTCGTCGGCCCCCGCCGGCTCAGGCTTCTCCTCCGCCGCCCCGCGGCCCGGCTCAGGCACGGAAGACATGGCGCCGGATCGCGGCCGCGTTGGAGAAGATGCGGATGCCGAGGACGACCACCACGCCGGTGGACAGCTGAGAGCCGACGCCCAACTGGTCACCGAGGAAGACGATCAGCGCCGCGACCACCACGTTGGACAGGAACGAAACGATGAACACCTTGTCGTTGAAGATCCCGTCGAGCATCGCCCGGACGCCGCCGAACACGGCGTCCAGCGCCGCCACCACCGCGATCGGCAGGTAGGGCACGACGGCGTCCGGCACCTCGGGTTGGACGAAGAGGCCGACAACCACCCCGATCACAAGACCCAGTACGGCAATCACGGTCTGGCTGCTCCTGTCCCTGTCGTGGTCTTGGCGGTTCCGGTCGACGGATGCCGTTTGGGGCTCGGGCTGCCGCCGGTCGCGGCCGGCGGGGCCGACGCGGAGGCGGAAGGCTGGGCCGGTGGTGAGACGGACGCGCCGGGGCTCTCCGGGGTTCCGGCTCCGGCCGGCGGCGTACCGCCAGCCGGAGCGGTCGCCGTGGGCGCGGGCTCGGGCGCCACCGGCTGCGCGGTCCGCAGCGTCACGCCCACCGCCGCCGGCAGCGTCAGGCTCTTCTGCACGGAGAGCGTCGACTTGATGCCGTACTGCTCCTGCAACAGCCGCAGGTACTGCCCGGCCATGTCCTTCTCGAAGGCACTGAGGAGCTTGGCGCCGTCCCCGATCGCCTGGATGTTGTACGGCGGCACCAGCGGCCGGTTGTCCACCAGCACCGCTTCGCCCGCGGCCCGGATCGCGGACAGCGCGGTCAGCCGCTGGCCGTTGATCGCGATCGCCTCGGCTCCGGAGCCCCAGAGGCCGTTCACCACGAGCTGCAGGTCGCGGTCCCGCAGCCGGCCGCTGTTGGAGAAGCCCTGCCCGGCCCGCGGGTCGACGTTGCCGCCGTGGCCCGTGCCCGCCGCGTCCTCCAGGACCAGCTTCACGCCCGGCCCGGTGACCTCGCCCAGGCCCACGGCTCCGGTCAACCCGCCGGGATCACCGTCCCCGGACGCGAGCGCCTGCTGCTGCGTGCTGTCGACCTTGAGCCGCAGCTCCTGCACCTGCTTCTGCAACCGGTCGGCCGAGGTGTTGCTGTCGTTGATCCGGTGGATCAGCGCGTCCCGCTCCTTGACCAGCGTCGGCTCGGCCTTGTGCGCGTTCACGGCGCCCACCGTCACCACCGCGCCGACCAGGGCCAGCCCGGCACCCAGTGTGAGCAGTCCCGGCAGCGTGCCGGGCACCCGGCTGTCGCGGGCGCCGCCACGTGCGGCGGCGGCCTCCGCGTAGCCCTCGTCCAGGCTGTGGTCCATCACGTTGGTCAGCAGGGACATCGAGGCGTCCGGACGGTTGTACCGTCCGTTCGGGGCACTCGGCGTCGGCGTCGCTGGCATGGAGACCATCGTCCCATGGCCTCGAAGAGGCCCGTGCACGGGCCCTGAGCTGCACACACGCTGCACACATGACGGAAAGTGACGGATCGTTCCGAATGGCGTGAAAACGGACGGCGGGGCGCGCCGATCACTCCGCGCGCCCCGCCGTTCGAGGTCGTTCCGGGCTCAGGCCCGGACCTTGCTCAGGCCCAGCTCGTCACCGCCCCGCGCCGTCGACCACGGCCGCCCACTCGTCGAGCAGCGCCTCGGTGGCCTCGTCGTCGGGGCCCTCGGCCCACAGGTGGGTGACGGCCTCGGCCGGGTCCGGCAGCACCAGCGTCCACCGTCCGTCCGCCTCGACCACCCGGACGCCGTCGGTGGTGTCCAGCTGACGGCTGCCGGCCGCCTCCACCACCGAGCGCATGACCATGCCCTTGGCCGCCCACGGCGTCGCGATGTCCCGGCGCCGGATGTGCGCCTGCGGAATCCTCGCGTCGATCTGGCTCAGCGTGAGCTGCGTCCGCGCCACCAGGCCGACGAGCCGGACGAAGGCCGCGGCACCGTCCAGCACCCCGCTGAACTCGGGCACCACGAAACCGCCGCGCCCGTCCCCGCCGAACACCGTGCCCTCGGCGGAGGCCGCCTTCGCGAGGTCGTCCGGCGTGGTCGTGGTCCAGATGACCTGGGTGCCGTGGTAGGCGGCGACCTGCTCGGCGATCCGGGTCGTGGTCACCGGCAGCGCCACCTGCCCACTGCGCCGCTCGGCCGCGACCAGGTCCAGCAGCACCAGCAGCGCCCGGTCGTCGTCGATCACCCGCCCGAGCTCGTCCACGAAAGCGACGCGTTCACCCACCGGGTCGAACCGCACCCCGAACGCCGCCCGGGAGGAGGCCACCAGTTCCCCGAGCCTGGCCAGGCCCGCCCGGCGCTCCTCCGCGTCCTCCGTCGGCCGTGCCTCGTCCAGCCCGGTGGAGACGGTGAGCGCCTCCACCCCCAGCCGGCCGAGGATGCTCGGCAGAACGAGACCCGCGCTGCCGTGCGCGGTGTCCACGACCACCTTCAGCCCGGCCTCCCGGACCCCGGTGGTGTCCACCGTCCGCAGCAGGTTGCCCGCGTAGGAGTCGAAGACGCTGGACGGGAAGGTCAGGTCGCCGATCTCACCGGGGAAGGCCCGCCGGAACTCCTGGCGCGCGTAGACGCGGTCCAGCTTGCGCTGGCCGGCCTGCGAGAGGTCCGCCCCGCGCTCGTCGAAGAAGAGGATGTCGAGCGAATCCGCCACCCCCGGCGTGGTCCGCAGGAAGATCCCGCCCGCACTCCCCCGAGCCGTGTGCTGCCGGGCCACCGGCATGGGCACGTTCTCGAGGTCGCGGACGTCGATCGCGGAGGTCTGGAGCGCCGAGATCATCGCCCGTTTGAGCGCACGCGCACCACGCGAGTGGTCACGCGCGATGGTGACGGTGGCGCCCTTCTTCAGGGTCGTCGCGTACGCCCCCGCCAGCCGCACGGCCAGCTCCGGGGTGATCTCGACGTTCAGGACGCCCGAGACGCCACGCACCCCGAACAGGTGCTCCTGGCCGCGCGACTCCCAGATCACCGAGGTGTTGACGACGGCGCCGGCCTCGATGGTCTTGAACGGGTAGACCCGGACGTTCGCCCCGATGATCGACTCCTCGCCGACCAGGCACTCGTCCCCGATCACCGCGCCGTCCTCGATCCTCGCGGCCCGCATCACATCGGTGTTCTTGCCGACCACACAGCCCCGCAGATTGCTCTGCGGCCCCACGTAGACGTTGTCGTGCACCACCGCCTTGTGCAGGAACGCGCCGCGTTTGACGACGACGTTGCTGCCCAGCACGGTGTGCTCACGGATCTCCACGCCGGCCTCGACCTTGGCGTAGTCCCCGATGTACAGCGGCCCGCGGAGCACCGCCTCCGGGTCCACCTCGGCGCCCTCGGCCACCCAGACGCCGGGCGAGATCTCGAACCCGTCGAGCTCGACCTCGACCTTGCCTTCCAGGACGTCCGCCTGGGCCTTGCCGTAGCTCTCGTGGGTGCCCACGTCCTCCCAGTAGCCCTCGGCGACGTAGCCGTAGACCCGCTTGCCCTCCTTCAAGAGTTGAGGGAAGACGTCGCTCGACCAGTCGACGGACTCACCGGCCGCGACGTAGTCGAAGACCTCGGGTTCCATCACGTAGATACCGGTGTTCACCGTGTCGGAGAAGACCTGCCCCCAGGTCGGCTTCTCCAGGAACCGCTCCACCCTGCCCTCGTCGTCCGTGATCGTGATGCCGAACTCCAGGGGATTCGGCACCCTCGTGAGACAGACGGTGACCAGAGCGTTCTTGCTGCGGTGAAAGTCGATCAATTCCGAGAGGTCGAAGTCGGTCAGCGCGTCACCGGAGATCACCAGAAAGGAATCGTCCTTGAGCGCGTCCTCTGCGTTCTTGACACTCCCCGCAGTGCCCAGTGGCGTCTCCTCGTGGGCATAGGTCAGATGCATGCCCAACTCTTCACCGTCACCGAAATAGTTCTTGACCAACGACGCCAAGAACTGAACGGTGACAACGGTGTCGGAGAGACCGTGCCGCTTCAGCAGCCGAAGCACGTGCTCCATGATCGGCCTATTGGCGACCGGAAGCAGCGGCTTCGGCATGCTGGAGGTCATCGGGCGGAGTCGAGTGCCCTCGCCCCCTGCCATTACAACGGCTTTCATTACGGGTGCGTCCTCCTTCGCGGTGGTGGACCAGTAGGTCCATCAAAGCGTTCCAGAGGGATCTCTACCCGGAAGGTACCGTCCGACGCACCGATGGGGCGTGGGGCTTCTCTCAGATCACGTCTCAGACTGTGGACGCCGAGCCGGCGGAGGTCCCCCGGACGATCTGCCGCGCCTGAACCGCGTAGAGAATCGCGGCCCACCAGTACAGCGTGGCTCCCCACCAGATGAACGCCCAGCTCACCACTTCGGCCGGCCGGGCGATCCAGCTGTCGACACTGCCGAGCAGCAGGAGCGGAAACGCGTACATCAGATTGAAGGTCGCGGCCTTCCCCAGAAAACTCGTCTGGAGCGGGCCGTAACCGTGCCGGTTCAGAATCGGCAGCAGCGTGGCGATGAACGCCTCACGGGCCAACAGGACCGCGGTGAGCCACCACGGCAGAATCTCACGCCAGGTCAATCCGACCAGCGTGGAAAGCACATAGAGCCGGTCGGCCAGCGGGTCGAGCAACTGCCCCACCCGGCTGATCTGCCCCCACTTCCGGGCGAGCTTTCCGTCCAGGTAATCGCTGACCCCGCTCAATGCCAGGATCAACAGCGCCCAGAGGTCGTTCTTCGGACCACCGAACTCCGGCCAGAGAATGAGCCAAAGGAAGACCGGAACACCGACCAGCCGGCCCATGCTCAGCATGTTGGGGATGGTGAGGACGCGATCGGTCTGGACCCGCGTCTCCTGGACCTCCATTCGGGGGCCTCCTGTCCCGTGGACGACAATGCACATTGACCCTACAACAGAGAAGCCCCCGACCGGTTCCCCGGCGGGGGCTTCTCAAAGAATTGTTCGGCGGCGTCCTACTCTCCCACAGGGTCCCCCCTGCAGTACCATCGGCGCTATGAGGCTTAGCTTCCGGGTTCGGAATGTAACCGGGC
>NZ_JBHUAF010000226.1:0-13811 GCF_042789895.1 Kitasatospora sp. NPDC056783 | reverse complement strand
CGGTGACCCCGCCTCCCTTCTTCTCCAGGTCCGGCACCAGCTCGATGGCGAACGACCAGTGGTCCGGCGGGAGCGGGGCCGGGCCGAGCAGCGCCCGGGCCCAGTCGGCGTCGTGCTGGCGGACGGCGGCCCGCGCCCAGGCCTCCCGCAGGTCGTCGGCCCAGCTGCTGCTGGTCTCGTCGATGCTGTCGCCGACCCGCAGGGCGAGCAGCCGCTCGGGCGTCAGCCCGGTGCTCCGCGACCAGGCCGACAGCGGCGCGGCGGCCACCACCTCGCCGAACCACCAGGCCCGTTCACCGCGCCCGGTGGGGGACTTGGGGGCGATCCCGTCGCGCTGCATCCGGGCGTCGCACTCGGCGGGCGGGGTGACCAGCAGGTGGGTGCCGGCGTCGGCGAGGCGGACGGCGACCCGCGCCCGCTCGGCCATCCGGTGGGCCAGCGCGGAGCCCGGCAGGGTGGAGAGCAGCTCGGCGGCGGTGGCCCGGACGTTCTTGCTGCGGTCGCCGAGGGCGGACTCCAGGAACGGTTCGTCGGCGGGGGAGAGGCCGTCCTGGAGGGCGTCCAGGAAGAGCAGGCGGTCCTCGGCGCGCTCGGTGGACCAGGTGCCGCGCAGCAGCTCCAGGCCGGCCGCCGGATCGCGGCGGCGCAGCTGGGTCAGGTGGGTGACCCGCTCGGCGAACAGGCCCTCGTGCCAGAGCCGGTCGTCGGCGGGCCACTCCGGTGCGTCGGGGGTGGTGGCGGTGCGCAGCACGAACCGCCAGTCGGGGTTCAGCTCGGCCAGCCAGCGGCCCAGCGGACCGGCCAACGCCACGGCGTCGGGGCGCAGTTCGCTGCGGGCGCGGGCGGCGTCGAGCAGGCCGGGGACCAGCGCGGCGGGCGGGCGCAGGCCCCGGGCCCGGGCGGTGGCGAGCCACTGCGGCAGCAGCTCGGCCAGGTTGGCCAGGGTGCCGCCGCTGCCGCCCGTCCGCCCCGAGAGCAGGACGGTCAGCCGGCGGGCGGCCGGCTCGGGCAGCTCCGGGCGGGTGTCCTCGGGGGCGGGCGGCCCGGGTGCTCCGGAGGCCGGGACGGGCAGCGCGCCGGCCCGGCGGCGGACGGTGGCCAGCGCGGCCAGCTCCAGCAGCGCGGTGGCCGGGTCGCCCTGGTCCACGGCGTCGGCGAGCGGCAGGGCGGTGGCCGGGAGCGGGCGGCGGTCGGTGCCGAGCAGGGCGCTGGTCCGCAGGCTCTCCCACGGGTCCTGGGCGATCGTCATTCTCGGTGCTCCTGGGCGTGTCTCGGGGGTTCGGGCGGGCCCGGTGATGACGGACGAACGAGGCGGGCCCTACGGGCTGGTGAGGCCGACCGGGGGCCGGTCCGCGGCCCAGGCGGTGACCGGGGCGAAGCCCTGATGGCCGTACTCGCCGAAGACGGTCAGCGGGCGGCCGGTGGAGACCGCGGCCAGCCGCCACAGGGCCGGCTCCGGGACGGACGAGGTGCGGACCGGCACGGTGTGGTGGCCGTCCGTCAGGTACCAGCCGTCCGGGGCGCGGACCGGGACGACGTCGGTGAGCACGGTCGGCCGGCTGTCCAGCCACGGGTCGTCCGCCACGGCGCTGCCGTAGTCGGCCACCGCCTCGGCGACGGTGAGCCCGGCGGGCGGGCCGGCCGGGCCGGGCTCGGGGGCGCCGTACCGGGTGCCGACCGCGGCCCGCAGCGGGTGGGCGCCGGGGTGGAAGGCCAGTTCGGCCTCCAGCACCCGGCCGGTGGGCAGGGCGAGGTCGGGGGACTGGCCGGGGCGGCCGAAGGAGAGCAGCAGGGCCGGGCGGCCGGTCTTGGCGCCGCGCAGCCAGACCCGGCGGGTGGTGAGCCGTTCGTCCGAAGTGTCGCGGGAGCCGAGCACCAGCCAGCGGTCCCGCACCGTTGGCCCGGCCAGCACCTCGGCGGTGTCCAGGGTGTAGCCGACCCGGGCGCGGACGGTGGCGGCCAGCCCGTCCGGCAGCTCGTCGACCCGGGTGGCGGCGGTGGCGAGCAGGTGCAGCATCGCGTACTCCGCCAGCAGCCGCTCCTGTGGAACGGTGTCCAACTCCCTGACCCGGGTGGCAAGTCCGGAGGCCTGGGCGTCGACCATCCGGGCGGCGACCTCCTCCCAGGGGCCGGCCGTGGACTGGTCGGCCAGACCGTGCCGGACCCGGTCGGCGAGGCGCAGCCGCAGCTCGGCCGCGCCGGCCGCGACCCGGGCGGCCCGGCGGCGGGCGGTCTCCGGATTCACCGGGGCCTTCGCGCGCTTCCCTGCGCGCTTCTCGGCGCGCTCCTCGGCGCGTTCTTCGCGGGCGTCGAGCCACTTCGCCGCCCAGTCGGCGGGCCGGCCGACCGGGACGTCCTCGGCGGAGCCGCTCCACAGCAGGAGGAGCCCGAGCGCGTGCTTGCACGGGAACTTCCGGCCGGGGCAGTTGCACAGGTAGGCGGGCGTGGCGAGTTCGATCGCGGTGCGGTACGGGGTGCTGCCGCTGCCCTCGCACTCGCCCCAGACCGCGGCGCCGTCGGTGCCGGTGCCGGACCACGGCGCGGACGAGGAGAGGCTGCCCGCCGCCTTGCGCGACGCGGCGTCAGGGGCCAGGGACAGGACGTGTTCGATGCTCCAGCGTTCCTCCATGCGACCGACCGTAGGCGGTGGCACCGACAGTGGCCGACCGTCCGTCCGGCGTTGTCAGTGCCCCGGTGCAGGGTGGTCCCACAGGCCGGGACGCCGGCTCCCCCACCCTGCCGCAGGGGCACCCGTGCGCCCGGTGGCCGACCCGAAGGAGCCCGAGATGACCGACGTTCTGCGGCAGCACGCCGAGGACGCCTTCGCCGGTGAACTGGCCGCGCTGGCGGCGCTGGACGACCGCCCGCGCCCGGCGCGCTGGAGGCTCTCGCCGTGGGCCGTGGCCACCTACCTGCTCGGCGGCGAGCTGCCGGACGGCACCCGGATCACCCCCAAGTACATCGGCCCGCGCCGGGTCGTCGAGGTCGCCGTGACGACCCTGGCGACGGACCGCGCGCTGCTGCTGCTCGGCGTGCCGGGCACCGCGAAGACCTGGGTGTCCGAGCACCTGGCCGCGGCGATCAGCGGTGACTCCACGCGGCTGGTGCAGGGCACCGCCGGCACTCCCGAGGAGGCCGTCCGGTACGGCTGGAACTACGCCCGGCTGCTCACCCACGGCCCCAGCCGGGACGCCCTGGTGCCCTCGCCGCTGATGCGGGCGATGGCCGACGGCACGATCGCCCGGGTCGAGGAGCTCACCCGCATCCCGGCCGACGTCCAGGACAGCCTGATCACCATCCTGTCCGAGAAGACGCTCCCGATACCGGAGTTGGGCGCCGAGACGCAGGCGGTGCGCGGCTTCAACGTGATCGCCACCGCCAACGACCGCGACCGCGGCGTCAACGAGCTGTCCAGCGCGCTGCGCCGCCGCTTCAACACCGTGGTGCTGCCGCTGCCGGGCTCGCTGGACGAGGAGGTCGACATCGTCACCCGCCGGGTCAACCAGCTCGGCCGCTCCCTGGACCTGCCCGAACTGCCGGGCGGCGCCGAGGAGATCAGGCGGGTGGTCACCGTCTTCCGCGAGCTGCGGGCCGGGGTCACGGTGGACGGCCGGACGAAGGTCAAGACCCCGAGCGGCACCCTCTCCACCGCCGAGGCGATCTCGGTGGTGACCAACGGACTCGCCCTGGCCGCCCACTTCGGCGACGGAGTGCTGCGCGCCGGGGACGTGACGGCCGGCATCCTCGGCGCGGTCGTCCGCGACCCGGTGGCGGACCGGGCGGTCTGGCGCGAGTACGTCGAAGGGGTGGTGCGCGAGCGCGACGGCTGGAAGGACTTCTACCGGGCCGCCCGCGAGGTGGCGGCATGACGGCCACCGAGGTCGCCCTGCTGGGCATCCGCCACCACGGCCCCGGCTCGGCCCGGGCGGTGGCCGCGGCGCTGGCCCGGTGGCGGCCGGACGCGGTGCTGATCGAGGGCCCGCCGGAGGCCGACGACATCGTCCACCTGGCCGCCGGGAAGGACCTCGTCCCGCCGGTGGCCCTGCTCGCCCACGCGGTGGACGACCCGGCGAAGGCCGCCTTCTGGCCGTACGCCGAGTTCTCCCCGGAGTGGGTGGCGATCCGGCACGCCGTGGAGCACGACCTGCCGGTCCGCTTCATCGACCTGCCCGCCGGGTACGGCCTCGCGCCCGGAACCGCCACCGAGGAGGAGGGCGAGGAGGAACCGGACGAGCCGGTCGCGGACCCGCTGGCGCTGCTCGCCGAGGCCGCCGGGCACGACGACCCGGAACGCTGGTGGGAGGACGTGGTCGAGCACCGCGCGCCCGGCACCGACCCGCTGGCGCCGTTCGCCGCCGTCGCCGAGGCGATGGGCGCCCTGCGCGCCGAAGGCCTCGGCGAGTCCCGCCGGGACCGGCTGCGCGAGGCGTACATGCGCCGGCGGATCCGCGCCGCCCGCCGCGCCGGGTACGGCCGGATCGCCGTGGTCTGCGGAGCCTTCCACGTCCCCGCGCTGGAGCGGATGCCCACCGACGCCCACGACCGGGCGTTGCTCGCCGGACTGCCGAAGAAGGTGCGCACGGACATCACCTGGGTGCCGTGGACGCACCGCCGGCTCTCCCGGGTCACGGGGTACGGCGCGGGCGTGCCGTCGCCCGGCTGGTACCACCACCTGTTCACCACCGACGGCGACCCGGTGCCGCGCTGGCTCACCCGGGCCGCCGAGCTGCTGCGCGCCGAGGACCACCCGGTCTCCTCCGCGCACGTGATCGAGGCGGTCCGGCTCGCCGAGACCCTGGCCGCGCTGCGCGGCCGCCCGCTCGCCGGTCTGACCGAGACCCTGGACGCCGCCCGCGCGGTGCTCTGCGAGGGCTCGGACGTCGCCCTGGAGCTGGTCCGGGACCGCCTGGTGATCGGCGACCGGCTCGGTGAGGTCCCGGACGCCGCGCCGGCGGTGCCGCTGCGGCGCGACCTGACCAGGTGGCAGCGCTCGCTGCGGCTCAAGCCCGAGGCCGCGCCGAAGGACGTCGACCTCGACCTGCGCAAGGAGAACGACGCGGCCCGCTCCCGGCTGCTGCACCGGCTGCGGCTGCTGGGCGTGGACTGGGGCGTGCCCGCGCGCTCCTCGGTGAACTCGACCGGGACCTTCCGGGAGAGCTGGCGGCTGTGCTGGCAGCCCGAGTTCGCGGTCCGGATCGCCGAGGCCGCCCAGTGGGGCACCACGGTCGAGGAGGCGGCGGCCAACAAGGCCGTCGGCACCGCCCGCGCCGCCGAGGAACTCGCCGAGCTGACCGGCCTGGTGGAGACCTGCCTGCTGGCCGGGCTGTCGGGCGCGCTGCCCGCCGTGATGCGGGTGCTCGCCGACTGCGCGGCCCTGGACACCGATGTCGCGCACCTCGCGGGAGCGCTGCCCGCGCTGGTCCGCGCGCTGCGCTACGGCGACGTGCGCGGCACCGACCACGGCGCGCTCGCGGAGGCGGCCTCCGGCCTGGCGGAGCGGATCTGCGTGGGGCTGCCGCCGGCCTGCGTCGGCCTGGACGCGCAGGGCGCGGCGGCGATGCGCGTCCGCCTCGACGAGGTGCACGGCGCGATCGGCCTGCTGGCCGGCGCCGCCGCCGGGCCCGCCGGACCGGTGGCCGGTTCCGAGCCCGGCTCCGAGGGCTCCGATGTCCCCGATGACTCCGATGACTCCGACGGCCTGGCCGACCGCTGGGCCGCCGCCCTGCGCTCGCTGGCCCGCCGCGAGCCGGCCGGCGGACCGGCCACCGGCGCCCCCGGGCTGCTGCGCGGCCGGGCGGTCCGGCTGCTGCTGGACGACGGCCGGCTCGGCTCCGAGGATGCCGGCCGACGGCTACGGCTGGTGCTCTCCGTCGCCAACTCCCCGGCGGACGCGGCTGGTTGGGTCGAGGGCTTCCTGGCCGGCGGCGGCGCCCTGCTGCTGCACGACCCCCGGCTGCTCGCCTTGCTGGACGAGTGGCTGACCGGGGTGAGCGACGAGGCCTTCACCGACGTCCTGCCGCTGCTGCGCCGCACCTTCGCCGGGTTGGAGGCGGGCGTGCGCTCCACCATCGGCGGCCGGGTCGCGGCCGGCCCGCTCGCCGAGGCCCCGGCGTCCCGGGCCTCGGTGGGTGAACTGGACCGGGCCCGCGCCGACGCCGCCGTCCCCGTGCTGGCCCTGCTGCTCGGCGTCCGTCCGACGATCCCCCGGCAGGCCGCCGGCCGCGACACCTGAAGCCCGCCCGGCCCCCGCCGTACCCGACCCCTGCTCCACCACCGCAGGACCCGCTGAAGGAGGACGAGATGGCAGCGCCTACGACCGACGAACGGCTGCGCCGCTGGCGGCTGGTGCTCGGCGGCGAGGCCGACCGGACCGGCCTCACCCCGCGCGGCCGGGACGCCGCGATGGACGGCGCCCTCGCCGCGCTCTACCGCGGCGCCTCCGAGGAGGGAGCCCGGGCGGGCCGCGGTGGCCGCCGCGGCGCCGGGCTGGGCGGCTCGGCCCCGCAGGTGGCCCGCTGGCTGGGCGACATCCGCGAGTACTTCCCGTCCACCGTCGTCCAGCTGATGCAGCAGGACGCGATCAGCCGGCTGGGCCTGGAACGGCTGCTGCTGGAGCCGGAGATGCTGGAGGCCGTCGAACCGGACGTGCACCTGGTCGGCACCCTGCTCTCGCTCAAGCACGCCCTGCCCGAGACCACCCGGGAGACCGCCCGGGCGGTGGTCGGCAAGGTGGTCGCCGACCTGGAACGCCGGCTCGCCGACCGCACCCGGGCCGCCCTCGGCGGGGCGCTCGACCGCAGCGCCAGGGTCGACCGTCCGCGCCACCGCGACATCGACTGGGACCGCACCATCCGGGCCAACCTGAAGAACTACCTGCCCGAGCACGGCACCGTCGTCCCCGAGCGGCTGGTCGGCCACGCCCGCGCACGGCGCGCCGTGAGGAAGGACGTCATCCTCTGCGTCGACCAGTCCGGCTCGATGGCGCCCTCGGTCGTCCACTCCGCGGTCTTCGGCGCGGTGCTCTCCTCGATGCGCACCCTGGACACCCGGCTGGTCGTCTTCGACACCTCGGTGGTCGACCTCACCGAACAACTCACCGACCCGGTCGACGTGCTGTTCGCCACCCGGCTCGGCGGCGGCACCGACATCAACCGCGCGCTCGCCTACTGCCAGTCGAGGATCACCCGCCCCTCCGAGACGATCGTCGTCCTGATCAGCGACCTGTACGAGGGCGGCGTCCGGGACGGCATGCTCAAGCGGGTCGCCGCGATGAAGGCCGCGGGCGTCGGGTTCATCGCCCTGCTCGCGCTCTCCGACGAAGGTGCGCCGGCGTACGACCACGCCCACGCCGCGGCCCTGGCCTCGCTCGGCGCGCCCGCCTTCGCCTGCACCCCGGACGCCTTCCCGGAGATCATGGCGGCGGCCATCGAGAAGCGCCCGATCCCGCTCCCCGGGCGAGGAGCGTGACGGATTCACCCGGACGCGCTAATCCGCGCGATCGGCGGACGGGGCGCCCGGCCCACCGCTCCGGGCTTTCTGTGATGGTTCTCACCCAAGACGGGCGGGCCCCGGGGCGGAACAGGCCCACCCCACGGGGATAACCTGCCAGACGGACGTGACGCGCGTGTTGATTGACGTGTGCGCCCGTGGCTGGGTGGGCCGCAAGGCCGTACCTCTGCGTACCCGCACCAGCCCCGACGACCCGCAGCGAAGATCCTGCCGTGGCACGCTCGTAGAGACACAATCCGCGACCACGAACAAGGACAAACACGTGGACCTGTTCGAGTACCAGGCGAGGGACCTCTTCGCCAAGCACGGCGTGCCCGTGCTTGACGGCGATGTCATCGAGACCGCCGCAGACGCTGCCGCCATCGCGGAGCGCTTCGGCGGCCGCGCCGTCGTCAAGGCTCAGGTGAAGGTGGGCGGCCGCGGCAAGGCCGGTGGCGTCAAGCTCGCCGCCGACCCGGCCGACGCCGTCGCCAAGGCCGATGCGATCCTCGGCATGGACATCAAGGGCCACACCGTTCACAAGGTGATGCTGGCCCAGACCGCGGACATCAAGGACGAGTACTACGTCTCGTTCCTGCTGGACCGCACCAACCGCACCTTCCTGGCCATGGCCAGCGTCGAGGGCGGCGTGGAGATCGAGGTCGTCGCCGAGCAGAACCCCGACGCGCTCGCCAAGATCCCGGTCGACGCCAACGAGGGCTGCACCCCGGAGAAGGCCGCCGAGATCGTCGCCGCGGCGAAGTTCCCGGCCGAGGTCGCCGACCAGGTCGCCGACGTCCTCCAGAAGCTGTGGACCGTCTTCATCAAGGAGGACGCCCTCCTCGTCGAGGTCAACCCGCTGATCAAGTCCGGTGACGGCAAGATCATCGCGCTCGACGGCAAGGTCTCCCTGGACGACAACGCCGAGTTCCGCCAGCCGGAGCACGAGGCGCTCGAGGACAAGGCCGCGGCCAACCCGCTCGAGGCGGCCGCCAAGGCCAAGGGCCTGAACTACGTCAAGCTCGAGGGCCAGGTCGGCATCATCGGCAACGGCGCGGGCCTCGTCATGAGCACCCTCGACGTGGTCGCCTACGCCGGTGAGAAGCACGGCGGCGTCAAGCCCGCCAACTTCCTCGACATCGGTGGCGGCGCGTCCGCTCAGGTCATGGCCGACGGCCTGGAGATCATCCTGGGCGACTCCGACGTCAAGTCGGTCTTCGTCAACGTCTTCGGCGGCATCACCGCCTGTGACGCGGTCGCCAACGGCATCGTGCAGGCCCTCGCGCTCCTGGAGAGCAAGGGCGAGGCCGTCACCAAGCCGCTGGTCGTCCGCCTGGACGGCAACAACGCGGAGCTGGGTCGCAAGATCCTCGACGACGCCAACCACCCGCTGGTGCAGCGCGTGGACACCATGGACGGCGCCGCTGACCGCGCCGCCGAGCTGGCCAACAAGTAAGGAAGGGGACTTAACACCATGGCTATCTTCCTTACCAAGGACAGCAAGGTCATCGTCCAGGGCATGACCGGCGCCGAGGGCATGAAGCACACCCGCCGCATGCTCGCCTCCGGCACCCAGATCGTCGGCGGTGTCAACCCGCGCAAGGCCGGTACCACGGTCGACGTCGACGGCACCGAGATCCCGGTCTTCGGGACGGTCGCCGAGGCGATGGAGAAGACCGGTGCCGACGTCACCGTCCTCTTCGTCCCGCCGGCGTTCACCAAGGCCGCCGCGATCGAGGCCATCGACGCCGAGATCGGCCTCGCCATCGTCATCACCGAGGGCGTCCCGGTGCACGACACCGCCGCCTTCTGGGCGCACGCCGGTGCCAAGGGCAACAAGACCCGCATCATCGGCCCGAACTGCCCCGGCCTGATCAGCCCCGGACAGTCGAACGCCGGCATCATCCCGGCCGACATCACCAGCTCCGGCAAGATCGGTCTGGTCTCGAAGTCCGGCACCCTGACCTACCAGCTCATGTACGAGCTGCGGGACATCGGCTTCACCTCGGCCGTCGGCATCGGTGGCGACCCGGTCATCGGCACCACCCACATCGACGCTCTCAAGGCCTTCCAGGAGGACCCGGAGACCGAGCTCATCGTCATGATCGGTGAGATCGGTGGCGACGCCGAGGAGCGTGCCGCGGCGTTCATCGCCGAGCACGTGACCAAGCCGGTCGTCGGCTACGTCGCGGGCTTCACCGCCCCCGAGGGCAAGACCATGGGCCACGCCGGCGCCATCGTCTCCGGCTCCTCGGGCACCGCCCAGGCGAAGAAGGAGGCCCTTGAGGCCGCCGGTGTCAAGGTCGGCAAGACGCCGTCCGAGACCGCCCGCCTGGCCCGCGAGATCATCGCCGCCCAGGCCTGATCCCGCACCGCGCGTGACGAGCGCCCCCGTCCCTTCCGGGCGGGGGCGCTCGCCGTTTCAGCGCGCCTTCGGGTCCGCGCCGCACGGCCTGGGCATCCAGCGCGGGCAGGCCGCCGGGGACTGCGGCGGCGCGGCGCCCCGGGCCGCGGGCGGCAGCCCCCAGCGCGAGGCCGCCTGCGGGTGCGGCTCCACCAGGACGGCCTCCAGGCCCGGCGCCGGGCTGCACCAGATGCTGGTGACGCCGCTCGGCGGCCCGCCGGGCAGCATCGGCGCGGCCGGTTGCGCCGCCTCCGCCGCGTCCATCCCGACGGGGGGCGGTGCGACGGGAGGCGGCCCGGCGGGCGGCGTCGCGGGCAGGCACAGCGTGGGCGCCGGCGGGGCCGGCGGGCGGAACAGGTCCGCCGGGCGAAGCCCCGCCAGGGTCGCCAGGACCGCCCCGGCCACCGTCACCGTCAGCAGCGCCGCCGCGCCCGTCCGGCTCGCCGACCGCAGCCCGTGCCGGGCCCGCAGCACCGCCACCGGCGTCCGGTGCGGCTCCGGGCACCCGCGCACCGCCGCCCGGTGCAGCAGCTCGCTCAGCCCGTCCGCGAAGCCCGGCGCCGCCGGGTCCGGTCCGACCAGCTCCGGCACCCACTGAGCCAGCGCCGCCCGGGCGGTCCACACCCGCCCCTCGGCCGCCGTCAGCGTGGCCTCCACCTCCACCGCGACCGCCTCGGCCGGCATCCCCAGCCCGTCGTGCAGCACCAGCGCCCGGCGCTGCGGCCGGGACAGCCGCTTGAGCGCCTGGAGCAGAGCCCGGTCCCGGTCGGTCAGACGGTCGTGGTCCGGCAGCACCGCCTGGGCCTCGTCGGCCGGGCGCACCTTGATCCGCCGGTGCGGCAGCGCCCAGGAGTCCGCCCGCCGGGGCCCGCCCCGGTGCCACGGGGACAACGCCAGCTCGCAGGCGCGCACCCGCACCCAGCCCTCGGGGTTCCCGGTGGCGGCCACCGCCTCCCAACTCCGCCGCGCCCCGCCGAACGCCCGCCGCACGCAGTGCACCGCGCGGTGACGGCAGGCGGTCAGCAGGAACACCTGCTGCACCAGCCGGGTGTGCGCCGCCTCGTAGAGCTCCTCGAAGGTCACCACGGGGGGCTCCGCGTCGAGGTCGTCGTCCGCCTCCGACGGCGCTGCGGCGGCCAGGGCCACCCGCCCGGGGCCACCGGGCGAGGCGGTGGTGTCCGGCGCTGCCGGGGCCTTCCGCGCGGGGGCGGTGGCCGCGCCTTCCGCCGGGGCCGGCCGGGTGTCGTCGGCGTCGGTCGGCGGGGGTGCGGGCTCGTCGTGGCCGGCCGGTTCGTGGGCGTGGGCCGGGGGTGAGGTGGTGGTGTCCGGCTCGGCCTGGGCCTGGCTCGGGGAGTCGGTGGGTGTGGGTGTGGGTGTGGGCTCGTCGTGGTCGGCCGGCTCCTGGACGCGCGCCGCAGGTGAGTCGGTGGGGTTCCGCGCCGTCCGGGCCTTTCGCACGGGGGCGGGTCCGGTGGACGTACCGTCCGCGGGCTCGGGGGCCTGTGGCCGTCCGCCCGCTGCGCCTTGCGCGGCCCGGGCCCGGCGCGGAGCGTCGCGATGGCGCGCGGCAGTGCCTGTGGGAGCCACCGGCCCGGCGCCGACGCTCGGCAACGCGTGCGGCCGGTCCAGGTCGGGCTCGCCCGCGCTCGGGGGAGCCGCCGGCACGCGGCCGGGGACCGGGGCCGGACGGCCGTCGGAGGCCGGAGTGCTCCCGGTCCGGGCTCGCGCGGCGTCAGGAGCGCCGCCGGGCTTGCCGGCCGGCGCCGACCCGCTTCCGCCCGCCGACGCTGTGGTCGAGGCCCGGCCGGGGCCTGCGGAAGCCACCGGCCCGTGGCTCGGGCCGGACGGCCGGGTCGGCCGGCCGCCCGGCACCGGCCGCGGTGCGGTGGAGCGCTCCGCCCGGTCGGTGGGCTCGCACGTCTGCGCGGCCTCGGGCCCGCCGCTCCGCCCGGCGGCCGACGGCGTGCCGCTGCGAGCGGTGGGGGAGTCCTGACGGGGCTTGTCGGTCGGAGGTGCGAGGACTGCGCCACCGTCCGTGCCCTGCGCCGGTCGCGCCGGTCGCGCCGGTCGCGCCGGCCGGTCGGCCTCGTCCGGGGCCGCCGTGGCCCCGGGGCCCGCCTGCACCAGCCAGGCGGGCTTCACCAGTTCGTCCGCGACCGGCGGGACGGGCTTCCCGGTCCGTGTTCGGGCGCGGCGCCGCTTCCTCGGCGTACTGCCGTCCTGGCCCGCCGGCCCGACGCCCGTGAGGCCCGGCAGCGAGCCGGCCAGGAGGGCGAGGGCCTCCGCCTCGGTGCGGGTGCCGAGCTTGCGCAGGGCGCGCTGGAGGTCGTCGCGGGCGGTGGCGGGGGTGATCCCGAGGGCGGCGGCGGTGTCGGGGAGGGAGTGGCCGGCCGCGAGGTGGGTCAGGGCCCTGGCCTCACGGGGAGTCAGTCTCTCCAGCAGGCGGCCCGCGTCGGTTCCGGCGCGGGCGGGTCCGCGGTGGCGCTCCGGGGTGGGGGAGTCGGCGGTGGGCGGCGTGGTCATCAGACGCTCCGGGCCGGGACGCCGGCGGCTTGGGGGCAGGGTCTGAAAATGCGCATAAGCCAATAATCTGGGACACGGCGGCGGTTTGGCGCTTCACGGAGCATGGCGAGTCGCCTTGGCACCATGTGGCCCATGACGCAGCTGATGGGCCGTCCGATCCTGGAATCAACCGGCGAATTGGGCGGACGCCCCGCGTTGGCCGACCTGTTGGCGGGGGCGCGGACGGCGCTGGTCGGCCTGGCGGCGGTCGGGGCGCCGGTGCTCGGGCTCTGGGTGATGACGCCGTACGCGGACGACGGGGCGCCCGCTGTCACCCGGTTGGCGGGCATCCTGTGGCTGCTCGGACACGGCGCGCCGGTGCTGCGCGGCGCTTCGGGAGCCCCGCTGACGGTCACTCCGCTGTTGCTCGGCGTGCTGGCCGTGGCGCGGCTCTACCGGGCGGGTGCCGGGGCGGCGGGGCGGCCGGGGCTGCGCTCGCGCCGGGGCGGTCCGGTGGCGGTGTGGGCGGGGTACTGCGTGGTGGCCGTCGGGGTGGCGCTGCACTGCGCGGGTGGCGGGCTGTTCCGCAGCCGGGTGCTGCCGGACGTCCTGGTGGTGGCGCTGGTGGCGGGCCTGGCGACGGCGGCCGGAGCCCGTTCGGTCACCGTCCTCGACGCGTCGGCCGACTCCCCGCTGGACCGTCTGCCGCCGCCGTACCGCCCGGCCGGCGGCGCTCCGGTGGTCCGGGCCGCCGCCCTGGCGGCCGGGGCCGGGCTGCTCGCGGCCGGCGGACTGCTGACGGCCTGTTCGGCGGCGCTGGCCGCGGTGGCCGGCGGCGGGCGCGGGACGGCCCTGCTGGGGAGCGGGCCCGCAGCGCTGTCGGGACTGCTGCTGCTCGCGGTGGCGCTGCTGCCGAACGTGGTGCTGTGGGGCGCGGCGTACGCGCTGGGCCCGGGTTTCACGGTGGGCTTCGGGACGACGGTGTCACCGGCCGGGACGGTGCTGGGCCCGGTGCCGGAGTTCCCGCTGTTCGCCCTGCTGCCGGCGGACGGGCCGGGTGGCTGGCGGCTCGCGGCGTCGGCTCTGCCGCTGCTGGCCGGGGTGGTGCCGGCGGTGCTGCTGGGCCGCGCGGCGGCGGGTCGGCGCCGTCCGGCGGCGGGGGGCGAGGAGCGGCCCGAGCCCTGGCCGCTCGCCGCGACGGCGGTGGCCGCCCTGGTGGTGGCGCTGGCGGTAGGGGCCGGGGCGGCGCTGCTGGGCTGGCTCTCCGGCGGGGCGCTGGCGGGGGAGCGGCTGGCCTGGGTGGGGCCGGTGCCCTGGTGGACGGGCCTGGCGGCGGTGGGCTGGGTCGCGCTGGTCGCCGTCCCGGGGGCGCTACTGGTGCGGTACCGCGTGCTGGGCCCGGCGGACGGCGTGGGCG
>NZ_JBHUAF010000225.1:0-13833 GCF_042789895.1 Kitasatospora sp. NPDC056783 | reverse complement strand
GTCCTGGTGACGGAGCTCCGGTTCACCGCGGCCGGAGGGGGCGCCGTCGGGCGGCTCTACGCCCCGGCTCCCGTCCGCGCCCCGTCAGGCCAGGTCGCCGCGCTCGCGCAGCAGCGGCAGGAGGTGGTCGCGCACGGCCGGGGCCAGGCGCAGGGTGTCGTCACGGCCGTCGGTCCAGCGCAGGTCGGCGAGCTCGGCGGCGGGGGCGGGTTCGCGGTCCAGGGTGGCGGTGAAGACGGTCATCAGCATGGGCACGCCTTCGAGGGCGGCGGTGGCGCGGATGTCGGTGAGGTGGCGGGGGTCGACCGGGGCCGCGCCGAGTTCCTCGCCGAGTTCGCGGGCCAGCGCCCGCAGGGCGTCCTCGCCGGGGTCGGGCTTGCCGCCGGGCAGGTAGAAGACGTCGGGGGCCGCCCGCTTGCTGACCACCAGGAGCCGGCCGTCCCGGATGACCGCGGCGGCGGCGACGGTGAGCGGAGCGGCCTGGGTGGACGGGGCGTCGGTGGCTGCGGGGTCGATCATGGAACGGATTGTCGCAGGTGGGAGAGGGTGGGGAAGAGCCACCTTGCAGATATGTGCATGCACAACTATTGTTTGCGACTGTAAATGCAGCCGCAAAAGTTGCACGCTCGTCGGCCCATCGCCCTGGCGCCGACTCACCGGGAGTCCGAATATGAGCAGCTCTCTCTTCGCCCCCCTGACCCTGCGGGGTCTGACCGTCCCGAACCGGATCTGGATGCCGGCGATGTGCCAGTACAGCGCCGTTCCGGACGGCGACGCGGCCGGCGTCCCGACGGACTGGCACCTCACCCACCTCGCCGCCCGCGCCGCCGGCGGCACCGGGCTGATCATCACCGAGGCCACCGCGATCAGCCCCGAGGGGCGCATCAGCCCGTACGACCTCGGCATCTGGAACGACGAGCAGACCGCCGCCTTCCGCCGGATCACGTCCTTCCTGAAGAGCCAGGGCACCGTCCCGGCCATCCAGCTCGCCCACGCCGGGCGCAAGGCCTCCACCGAGCGCACCTGGGTCGGCCGCGGGCGCCCCGTCACCCCCGACGAGGAGCACGGCTGGACCCCGGTCGCCCCCAGCGCCGAGCCCTTCGACGCCTCCCACACCACCCCGGAGGAGCTGACCGAGGAGCAGATCGGCGAGATCGTGCGGCAGTTCGCCGACGCCGCCCGGCGCGCGCTGGACGCCGGCTTCCAGGTCGCCGAGGTCCACGGCGCCCACGGCTACCTGGTCCACCAGTTCCTCTCCCCCGCGTCCAACCGCCGCACCGACGGCTACGGCGGCTCCTTCGAGAACCGCGTCCGCTTCGCGCTGGAGGTCGTCGACGCCGTCCGCTCGGTGTGGCCCGAGGACCTGCCGGTCTTCTTCCGCGTCTCCGCGACCGACTGGCTCACCGAGAACACCGAGGACGGCCGCGAGGGATGGACCTCCGAGGACACCGTCCGCCTCGCCAAGGAGCTCCAGGCACACGGCGTGGACCTGCTGGACGTCTCCACCGGCGGCATCGTCCCCGACGCCCGGATCGAGGCCGCGCCCGGCTACCAGGTGCCCTTCGCCGAGGCGGTGCGCACCGCGACCGGCCTGCCGGTGGCCGCCGTCGGCCTGATCACCGAGCCCGCCCAGGCCCAGGCCATCCTCACCGAGGGCCACGCCGACGCCGTCCTGCTCGGCCGCGAACTGCTGCGCGACCCGTACTGGGCCCGCCACGCCGCCGCCGAGCTCGGCGGCGAGGTCGCCACCCCCACCCAGTACCACCGCGCCTGACGGCTGCCCGACGGGTGGGAGTGGGAAGTCGGCTCCGTCGGCTTCCCACTCCCACTCCCACTCCCACTCCCGTTCCCGCTCCCCGGGAAGGCGGGGGCTCCGGGCCCGGGGCGGGGCGTCAGGCGAGGAGGTCGGACTGGAGGGTGACGACCTGGCGGAACGGGCTGGCGGGGACGCCGGCCGGGTTGGTCATGGTGACCACGGCCAGGATGTCGGCGGCGGAGAGGTAGGCGACCCGGGCGGCCGGGGCGCCCTTGGAGCCGGCCGCGGTGGACCGCACGGTGGTCAGGCTGACGCCGTCGACGGTGTCCCAGTCGTCGTGGGGGGTGCTCTTGGTGTCGGCGGCGGCCTTGGGGCGGCCCTTGGTGCGCAGGGTGGCGAAGGCGTCCCAGGACTCCCGGACGGAACCGAAGCGCAGCAGCCGGATCTGGGTGCGGGTGCCGTCGGAGGCGGTCCACTCCCGGACGGTGGCGGCGCGGCAGGCGTTCTCCAGAAAGAGCAGGCGCGTCGCCGCCGGGTCCTGCTGCTCGGCGGCGATCGCGTCGCAGGGCACCCACGGGGCGGTCGCGGAGGCGGCGCCGGGCGCGGGCGCGGAGGGCGAGGACGCCGAGGGCGACGGGGAAGCCGCGGAGGGCGAGGACGCCGGGGAGGCGGTCCCCGAGGCGCCGGGGGCGAGGGTGGGAGCCGGGAAGACGGGCGGGGTCAGCGAGCCGCCGGCCTCCTTGGGCGCGGGCAGCAGCAGGTGGCGCAGGTCCGCCTGGTGCGGGGACTTGCCCTTGTCGTCCGGCGCGCCGTGCCCGGCGGGCAGCGGCGGCAGCGTCAGCGGCGCGAAGGTGTAGCGGCCGTCGCCCGCGGTGGCCAGGCCCGGCAGGTCGGTGCGGTCGGGGGCGGTGACCGCCAGGGCGGTGCCGGTGCCGGCGAGGACGAACACCAGGGCGGCGCAGCCCCGGCGCACCGCGGCCTTGCGGCGCAGGGCCCGGCGGGCCTCCCGCTCGGCGAGGACGGCGGGGTCCTCGGGCACGGCGACGGGCGCGGCGAGCGCCGCCAGGACCGGATCGGCGTCCGGCGCGTTCCCGGACTCGTTGCCGGGCGCGGGCGGCGGGGTGGCGTGGTCGGTCATACGGACGCTCCCGGGCGGGCGAGGCGGTCGAGCTGGAGGGTGAAGAGGGCGACGATCTTGTCCTTGGGCAGCGGTGCCACGCCCTCGGCGCTCATGATCACCAGGAGGTCGCCCTCGGCGGCCGAGCACTCCAGGTAGTCGATCGGCGCGGACGGCGGCGCCGGCATCAGGTAGCAGTGCGCCTCGGGGTGGCCCGGGATCGCCGGACCGATCCGGAACAGGCCGGTGTCGCCGGTGAAGACCGCGGTGTACTCGTTGATCCGCTGCACTTCCTGCTGGTTGAACTGGCGCAGCTTCAGGCCGACCACCAGGTCGTCCCCGGCGGCGCGGTAGGTGCGCACGCCGGTGGCCTTGACGTGCATGCTCTCCCAGTAGGAGCGCATCGTGTCGCGCTTCTCCTTGGGGAGCTGCTGGAGGTCGGCGTCCAGCTCGGCGGACAGCTGCTCGCCGCTCAGCTCGGTGTCGTTGCCGGAGCCGCCGTCGTCCGGGCCGGGTTCGTAGCCGGCCGGGACGGGCAGCAGCAGGTCGCGCAGCGAGCCGAAGTGGCTGCCGTTGGACTTGGCGCCGTACGGCGTGGCGCTCGCGCTGGGGGCGGGGCCGGCGGACGGGGCGGCGGCGGTGGCCGGCACCGGGTCGTCGTACTGGGTCTTGATGATGCCGACGCCGATGGCCACGCCGACCAGCGCGGCCGCGGCCGTCGCGGCGCCCGCGCGCAGCAGGCGGCGGGAGGCGGGGCCCGGCACGGCGGGCGCGGCGGGGTCCACAGGGGCGGCGGGCGCGGCGAGGTCCGCCGGAGCGGCGGCCGCGGGGTTCACGGTGTCGTCGTTCATATGAGCCGCTCCCACTGCCGCTTGGCGAGGTCCTTGAGGGTGTCGGGGTTCACCGGCTGGGTGCCGAAGATCTCGACCGTCATCCGGACCGAGCCGCGCTTGGCGACGGCCTGGCCGAAGTAGTACTTGTCGTTGCTGTCGGCCCACTGGCGGGGTTCGGCGTCCACCTTGTAGCCGCCGCCGGCGCCGTCGGCGAACGCCGGCCAGGTCACGGACCTCACCTGGTCGGCGTGCTCCGCGGTGTACTGGATCAGTGAGACGCGGTAACGGGTGTCGTCCTTCTGCCAGTTGACCTCGGCCGCGCGCCGGAAGCCGTGCGCGGCGAGGTCCTTGAAGGTGTCGACCGCGTCGCCGCTCTCGTCGGCGAGGTCGCCGATCGAGATCCAGCTCGGCTTGTCCGGGAAGTCGGCCCAGGGCTTGGTGCCCTCGGGGACGCCGATCAGCAGCTTGGTCAGGTCGCCGTCGATGGCCAGCGGGCCGGGCTGTGCGGCGGCGAGGGCGGCCGGGTCGACGGTGTCGACCGGGTAGGACGGGCGGGTGGCCTGGAGCGGCGGCAGCGGCGTGGGCGGGCGCTGGGCCTGCACGGCGTAGCCGACGCCGCCGCCGGCCAGGACGCCCAGCACCAGGGCGCAGGCGGCCAGCCGCACGGGGCGGGGGCGGCGCGGGGCGGGGGCCTCGGCGGGCTCCGGCGCGACGGGCGGGGCGGCGGGCGGTGTGGCGGGCGGCGGCGGTACAGCGGGCGCGGCGGGCGCGGGCGCGGGCCCGGACGCGGCGGGCGCCGGCTCCGCGGGTTCGGTGGTCACGGAAGTGGCTCCAGAGAGGGAAGTCGGGGAAGGAGTGGCATGGTGCGGGCGGCCGGCGCCGGGCTCAGCCGCCGGTGGTGAGCCACTCGCGCTGGCGCTTCATCAGCTCGTTCAGCAGCGCCTTGTCGGGCGTCCCCTTCACGTCGACGTCGATCGTGTACTGGACGTCGCCCTGGCTGGAGATGCCGCTCATCGAGCCGGTGTACGCCTGGTGTTTGGGAGTCTGGAGGTAGCCGCGGGCGCCCGGGTCGCCGTCGATGTCGAACGGCTCCAGCGACTCGATCTTGTAGCCCTTGACGAAGTCGCCGGCCCTGGCGGCGGAGCCGAACTGGAGCAGGGTGACGGTGACTTCGGCCGTGCCGTCGGCGGTCCGGTACATCCGGGTCGCGCCGCCCTTGTAGCCGTAGGAGGCGAGGATGTCCATGACGCCGTCCTGCTTGCCGAAGACCGCGGAGACGTCCTCGCCGGTCATGGTCATCCCGTCCGCGGGCCCGTAGGACTCGCCGCCGGCCGGGATGGGGAGCAGGAAGTAGCGCAGGTCGCCCTCGTGTTTGCCGCTCTTGACCGTGCCCTTGACGGTGCTGGCGGGGGCGGGCTGGGCCGGGGCTGCGGTGGGCGTGGGGACGGGCGTGGCCGAGGGCGTGGCGCTCGGGGAGGCGGTGGCACCGGCCCTGGTCGGGGCGGGGGCGGCCGCGGCGGGGCGGGCGTCGGGCTTGCCGACGGCGACGGTCACGGCGGCGCTGGCCGCGGTGACGGCGAGCAGGCCGGCGGTGGCCAGCGCGACGCCGACGGCGCGCGGCAGCCGGCGCGCGGCGGGTGCCGGCACGGGCGGCACAGCGGCGGCCGTACCACCGTTCTCGGGGTCGTGATCGGGATCGGGCAAAGCGGTTCCCCCTGGAAAGGATGCGGAGTCCCACGCGCGGCGCCCCTCGCGGGAACCATGTCCCCAGCGGGTTTCTCCGGCCTTCCGTCACGCGTGTCGGCACGAATTATGAGAGGCCGTCGCCGTCGCCGCCAACACGGTCAATCACCACACTCTCACCCAATGTTCGATGAACCGGACACGTCGTGATCGAACCGCAATGGGCCGCTGTCCTGCGGTGATGACACTGTGTCGACACATCGATTCGAACACGGGACCGCGCCGGACCCGAGGACGAACGGCCGCGTCTACCGTGGGAGCGTGGACGGACAGGAATCCGGCGAGGAGCCGGCCCGCGGCCCGCGCTTCGCCGTCGGCCCCGGGTACGCGCTGTACCGCGGTCCGCTGGCGGACAGCGCCTTCCACCGGCACGCCGCCTTCCAGGTCGCCGTCGCGGTGCGCGGCGGCGGCGCGGGCCGGGTGGCGGTCGACGACGCGGCCGGGCGGCGCCACCGCGGGCCCGCGGTCGTGGTGCCGCCGATGGTGCGCCACCGGATGGCCCCGATCCGCGAGGTGCTGGTCTTCTACGTGGACCCGCACTGCGCCTTCGCCGACCGGCTGCGCGCGGCCTGCGGCGCGGGGGTCACCGTCGCCCCGCGCTGGCACGGCCTGACCGAGCGGGACGTGCGGCCGGACGGCGGGCGGCCGTCCGGCCGGCTGGACCCGAGGCTGGGGGCGGCGCTGGCGGCGCTGGCCGACGACCAGGTGCCGCTGGAGGAGCTCGCCGCGCGCGTCGGACTGTCGCCGCAGCGCCTGCGAGCCCTGGCACGGCGGCAGTTGGGGGTGCCGCTGGCGCGCTGGCGCAGCTGGCAGCGGCTGTCCCGGGCGGCGCTGGCCCTCGGCGAGGGGTGCTCGCCGGCACAGGCGGCGCTCGCGGGCGGGTTCGCCGACCAGGCCCATTTCACCCGGTGGACACGGGAGTTGACCGGACTGACGCCCTCCCAGGTGCGGCCCGCGCTGCGCGGGTCGGGCCTTCAGCCGCCGGAGCGGCGCGCGGTGTAGAAGGACAGCGAACCGGTCACCGTCGCGACGCTCTCCACCTCGCGCACCTCCTCGAAGCCCGCCTCGGCGATCAGCCGGGGCAGGATGCCGTCGGCGTTGGGCTGGGTGTCCTGCTTGCCGTCGACGAACTGGACGATCCGGAAGGCCAGCCGCATCGCCGGCGTGCGCTGGCGCCCGTAGTCGGCGATCACCAGCTTGCCGCCGGGGCGCAGGGTGCGGTGCACGGCGGCGAGGATCGCCCGCTTCATCGGGACGGGGCACTGGTGGAGGACCAGGCTGGAGACGACGGTGTCGGCCGACTCGGGGCCGAGGAGGTCGTCCACGGCGTCGCCCATGCCGGTGCGGAAGTCGGCGGTGGCACCGGCCGCGGCGGCCTTGCGGCGGGCCAGGCGCAGCACGGCGGGGTCGGGGTCGACGCCGATGACGGTGGCCCGCGGTTCGGCGCGGCCGAGGAGGACGGCGAGGGAGCCGGTGCCGCAGCCGACGTCGACGATGACGTCGCCGGGGCGGGGGGCGGCGTGCATGGCCGCCAGGCTGCGCCAGAGGCGTTCGCGGGTGAGGGAGACGATGGGGTCGTAGAGGCCGAGGGCGAGGCGTCCGGCGGCGGGGGTGAAGGCGTCGGTCGGGGTCATGCGGTCAGTGTGGGCGGGCGGCGGGGGCGGCGTCTTGAACGAATCGCTCGCCCCTCGCCACCCCGGTCGGGGCTGAACTCCGGTGGGGTTCAGGCGGCTTGGGCCCGGCCGTGTGGGACGTGGGTGCGCTGCGGGGGGATCCGGCGCTCCGGGCGGGCACCATCGTGAACGTCGCCCGACGCTCCGCCGGGAACGTCGCCGGACTCGCCGGACTCGCCGCCAGGGCCGAGGAGTTCGCGGATGCGCAGGCCCAGGTGCAGGGTGATGCGGTCCGCCCCGCTGTCCAGGTCGAGCCCGGTGATCTCCTGGATCCGCCGCAGCCGGTAGTGCAGCGAGGTGCGGTGGATGCGCAGCGCCTCGGCGGTCCTGGAGGTCGATCCGGCGTGGTCGAGGAAGCAGCGCAGGGTCTGCGCCAGGCGGTGGCCGCCGCCGGAGTCCAGCAGGGCGCGCAGCGGCCTGGGGATCAGCGTCTCGTTCAGGGCGTGGTCCGGCAGTTGCAGGAGCACGGAGAGCTCGCCGAGTTCCTCCCAGGAGCCGGTGCCCCGCAGGGCGGGCATCCGGCGGGCCGCGCGCACCGCGACGAGCGCCTGCTCGTGGGAGGCGTGTGCGCCGGCGAGCCCGTTGTGGTGGCCGCCGATGCCGATGACGGGGACGGCCGAGGGGCCCAGGCGGGCGCTCAGGGCCTGCCGGACGCTCCGGGACTGCTCCCGCAGTGCGTCCTGGTCCAGCGGCCGGTCGGCGAGCTGGAGCAGGACGGCCCGGTGCGCGGTGACGGCGAAGGCGCGGTCGGCCCACCGGGTGGGCCGCAGTTCCTCCAGTGCCGCGCACAGCGCGGTCGTGACCTGCCCGGCGGACGAGCGGGAGTGCGCCACCTCCACGACGCTGACCACCGCGTGGGGGGCGTCCGGGAGCAGCGCGTCCTCCAGCAGCCGGTGGCGGGCGTCCTCGCGCGCGGCGGGGCTCGCTCCCAGCAGCGACAGGAGGAGCTGCCGGCGCCCGGTCTCCTCGGCGTCGGCCAGGACGTGGTCGGCGTAGAGCTGGCCGGCGACGGCGGGGGTGGCCCGGGCGATGGTCTCGGTCGCCTCCGGGGTCAGGGCGCCGTCCGGTGTGATGACCGTCAGCAGGCCGAGGAAGTGGCCGCGTTCGCGCAGCGGCACGCAGTAGCGGGGCAGCAGCCCGAGGTCGTCGCGGCCCTGGAGGAAGCCGGGCCTGGGCCACCGGGTGACGTCCTGGTCGAGGACGTGGCGGGCGACGTCGCGGTCGACCCGGCCCTGGAGGACGCTGTGCAGGCGCGCCGGGTCCGCGTCGTCGAAGTGCCGGCTCCAGCGGATGCCGCTGATCGCGGGGTCGGTCACGGCGACGGACCGGTGGAGCGACTGCGCGAGTTCCTCGATCAGCTCCTGGGCCGCGACGCTGCCGGCGGGGGCTCGCCTCCGCTGTCCGGTCATGGCGGTCCTCCTTCGTGGTCGTCTCCGTGCGGCGTGGACCGGCGGGGCCCGCAGGTTTCCCTTGTTCGGGTCGCGGCCGCTCGCGTTCGTCCTGGGGACACGGTGGCACCGCCGCGATGCCCCACGGTGCACGGCTCTTGCCTGTGCCTGCGTGGATGGCCGGGCGGTCGTGCGGTGCGGTGCGGAACTGCCCCAGGCTGGTCCCGGCCCGTTGCCCGTGGCCGGTGAGGCGTCCCCGCGGAGGTGTGCTCGTGCCCGAAGAGGTCCACGTTCCCTGGGTGGCGCCCGTCCTGGGGCGGCGGACGCGCGCCTTCGTCGAGTCCTGTCCGTGGCCCGCTCCCGCGCGGGCCGGCGCTCCGGCGCCGAGGGAGCGGATGGCGGCGCTGTGGGACGGCGGCGGCCGCGAGGAGCCCGACGTCGAGGAGGAGTGGCTGGCCGTGCCGGGCGGGGACGGGGAGCGGGTGCGGGTGCGGATCCTGCGGCCCGCGGGGGCCCGTGAGCCGCTGCCGGTCGTGCTCTACCTGCACGGGCTGGGCTGGATGCCGACCGATGCCCACGCGCACCGGCAGCTGCTGGTGGACCTGGTGCTCGGCGCCGAAGAACGCGCCCCAGCCGATCGCCGCCGCGCGACGCGACAGCACCGCGCTCGTGGCACCGCCCGCGCTCTGTCCCCGGCCGGTCTTGTAGTAGTCCGTGGCCTCCAGCACGTCGATGTCCGTCAGCCCCGCCTCCTGTCCGGCCTCGACCGAGGCGGGACAGGAGGTCGTCGACCCGCGGATCCGCGCCGCGTGCCTCGGCGGTACGCTGCGCCGCCATCTGCTCCAGAGCGCCGACCGGGTCGTAGCCGCTGAACGACTCGCGGCTCAGACGCCCGAAGTTCACGCCGGTGATGCTGGTGACGGCCTTGATCCGGCGGTCGGTCATGGTCGCGTTGATGACGTAGCCGCCGCCCCCGCAGACCCCGATCCCGCCGATGCGGTCCGCGTCGACGTACGGGAGCGTCACGAGGTGGTCGACCGCGACGCGGATGTCCTCCACGCGCTGCGCGGGATCCTCGATCAGACGCGGCTGCCCGCCGCTCTCACCCTGGTGGCCGGCGTCGAAGACCAGCACCACGTAGCCGGCCTCCGCCAGCGCCTTCGCGTACACGCTGCCGGCAGTCTGTTCCTTGCAGCTGCCGATCGGGTGAACGCTCACGATCGCCGGACAGGAGCCGTTCTCGTCGAAATCCGCGGGGAGGTGGAGGATTCCCGCCAGGTCCCAGGCCATCCCCGGGGAGCGGAAGCTCACGCGCTCGGTCCGTTCAGTCATGATTCCTCCTGGCTGTCCCGCTCATCGTCGTCCGGGGCCGGGGCGGCGCCCGTCGGCTCTTACGACACCAGCTGTGGGCGCCCTCGATCGAGGGTGGAAGGCTGCGACAGAACCCCCCTCAGAGGGGGGTCCGGCAGAACCTGGCCCCTGGCCCCGATCGCCCATAGCGTGAGGTCATGGCACCGAAGGACGAGCGCGTACGGGACTTCCTGGCCACCCGCCGCGCGAAGATCACCCCCGACATGGCCGGCATCCCGAAGGGCGGCGGAGCGCGCCGAGTCCCCGGCCTGCGCCGGGAGGAGGTCGCGATGCTCGCCGGCGTCTCGGTCGACTACTACACCCGGATCGAGAAGGGCGACCTGACAGGGGTCTCCGACGAGGTCCTCGACGCCATCGCCCGCGCCCTGCAACTGACCGAGGACGAGAGTGCCTACCTCTACGACCTCGCCCGCACCGCGCGCCGCCCCTCACGGGCGAGGAGACAGCCGAAGGCCGCGGCGGGCGTGCCGCAGGTGGATGAGCGTGGCGGCCACCCGGTCGACGAACACGAGCCGGTGCCGGGCACCCGCTCCGACGGCCCGTCGACGCGCTCCACCGGAACCCACAAGCCGTCAGGAACGATCCAACCCCACCCACCACTCCCGATGACCGGTCCAACGACCCGATCACCACCATGGGACATGCTGTCAGGCCGGCTCCACCGCTTCAGGAGTCGGCACGAGGACGGGCGGCGCGCTTGGCGGCTGCTGACCGGGGATGCTCGCACGACCAGGTCGCTGCTGGCCCCTGCCGCTCTGGCGCTGCCGCAGGACGAACAAGGCGACAACGCCGATCATGGTCGGCCCCGCCAGAATCCCCGCCAGCATCTCCTGCTTGTGCAGTGCTTCGATCACAGACCCGCAGAGCATTCCGGCGCAGAGGGCGAATCCGGCCACGAGACCGCCCATGTAGAGACGGTAGGAACGCTCGGCCTGACGCTCCTCGGCCTCGTGTGCAGCTTCCCGCTCTCGTTGCTGCATGTCGAGTTCCTTCATCTTCCTCGCGTGAGTGCGCTTGAGTTCGGGTTCCAGCGCCGCAAGGGCGGCCTTAAGGTGCTCCGGGGGGAGCTTCGCCCATTCCCTCGCGAGTTCCAGGCCGCTCAGTTCGCGGCTGGCGTCACGTCCAGGTGTCGTCACTGCTGCCCTCCACCGTCGCCGACCAGAACCACGTCCGTGTCTCCTGGTCGCGGAGCCGGGGGCGGGCCCAGGGCCCGGAACAGTTCATCAAGCCCCTCCGCCAGGTGGCGGGAAGCGGTTGGCATGCCTTCGTCATCCACCATCCGCGCAAGATCGGCATCTCGCTTACCGAGCTGTGTCGAGAGCGCATCCGCGGGGTCCTCAGCGGCCACCCGGCCGAGTGAGGGCGCCGACCGCCCGTGCCCAGCGAGATCGACGGAATCGACGGAGAGGCCGATCTCGCCGTCGACCAGCGCCCTGACCGGATCCTTCCCCTTGGGAGCGTGATGTTGCCGTGTCACCTGGACCGACTTGCCCTGGCTCGGCTTCTTCGGCGGCTGCGAGGGGCGACCCACCAAATAGATCAGGGGCAACACCACGAGCAGGGCAATCATCAAGTACTTGGCACCCCCGAAGTACTTGGCAAACTCGAAGTCCTTGGCCACGTCGTAGACCCATTCGATCAGGTGCGATCTCAAGGCAGGCCACCTCCCTCCCAGGACAGGCCGGCTCCACGCCACACCTGCTGCGACGGTGAGGTTGTCTCCGACAGACGACGACCCGCGAACGGCGGCACGGGGTACGTTCTTCCAACAATGCTGCCACAAAAGACTGTTGCCGGACGGCATTGTTGCTTGAACTCTGGAAGAGCCACGGCAGTAGCAGTCGCCCGGGACCTGACGGGCGGTGCGGTAAGCGACTTACTGATCGTTTCAAAATGAGTTGAGCTGCGCTCTTGTGCTCAATGATCTTGCTTGGCAGGGTGTCCGGGTGCGTGTTGATCTTGTGCCGGATGACCTGTGGGAGCGAGTGGCTCCGCCGCTGCCGCCCGCTCCCGAACGACGCCATCGTCATCCCGGGCGGCTGCGCGTCCCCGACCGGGCGGCCCTGGCCGGCATCATCTGTGTGCTGCGGACCGGTGTCGCCTGGCGCGATGTCCCCGCGCAGGCCGTGGGCTGCTCCGGAGTCACGGCCTGGCGTCGACTGCGGGACTGGACCGAGGCCGGCGCCTGGCCCCGCCCGCACACCGCACTCTGCTGACCGAACTGCGCCGCGCGGACCTGCCGGACCCGGACGACTGCGCCGTGGACGGCTCGCACGTCCGGGCCCTCAAAGGGGGGACCATGTCGGCCCATCGCCCGTCGACCGCGCCCGCCCCGGCTCCAAGCACCATGTGATCGTGGACCATTGTGGCACCCCGCTCGCCGTGACGCTCACCGGAGGCAACCGCCACGACGTCACCCAGCTGCTGCCCCTGCTGGACGCGATCCCGCCGATTCGAGGACCACGAGGACGCCCGCGGCGCAGGCCCCGGCGGCTGTTCGCCGACCGGGGCTACGACTTCGACAAAGTACCGCCGCCTGCTATGGCGGCGCGGCATCAAGCCGATGATCGCCCGACGCGGCGTCGCCCACGGTTCCGGACTCGGCAAGGTGCGCTGGGTCATAGAGCGCGCCTTCGCCTGACTCCACCAGTTCAAACGCCTCCGCACCCGCTACGAGCGACGCGCCGACCTCCACCAGGGACTACTCGACCTCGCCTGCAGCATCATCTGCCTCCGGCGCCTTCGAAAGTCATTCTGAAACGATCTTTTATTCGCTTTCCACCGCCTTCCGGGCTCTGGTAGGACAGCACCCGGCCCGATCGGGCCCCATCCGCAAAGGGGGGATCACGACATGTGGAAGACCAAGCGTCGACGCCGGGGGCGCGTCGCCTCGATGATGGCCGCGGCGGTGGCGCTCGCCGCCGTGATGACGGCTTCGCCGGCCGGGGCCGCGCCCCGCGCCGCCACGGCTGAGGCCCCGACCGCCGGGCTGAACCTGATGTTGAACGCCGATCCGTGGAAGGTCGTCCAGACCCGCCGGGCGCCGGACGGGACCTGGGACGCCGCCCGGGAGGTGCCGCAGTTCTCCAGCTTCTACTACTGGACGACCGTCATCGGCTCCGGTCAGCTGCGGCTGTTCGGCCTCAAGCCCTCCGGTCCGTTGAGCATGCAGTTCGTCCAGTCGACGCAGCAGCCCGACGGCAGCTGGTCCGAGCCGACCCCGATGAAGGGCCTGGCGGAACTGCCCGTCCCCAACCCGCCACTCCAGAGGGGCAGGGCCGGCGCGGCGGTGGTGAACGGCCAGGTCCAGCTGGCGGCGATCGCCCCCTCGGGCCGGCTCGTGCACACCGTGGAGCGCCCGGACGGGAGCTGGCAGCCCTGGGGGGCGATCAGCGCCCCTCCGGGGATCGGCTCGGACACGTTCTACAGCCTCGCGACGGCCGAGGTGAACGGTGAACTCCACATCGTGGCCACCATGCGGGACAACGGAAGCGTGCTCCACACCATCCGTCACGCGAACGGCACGTGGGACGGCTGGGGCAACATCATGGGCGTGAACGGGACCCCCTCCCCGTGGGGTTCGCCGCACGACGTGGTCGCGGCGGGCGTCAACGGACAGCTACAGGTCGCCGTGGTGAACAACAGCCAGATCGCCGTCTACCACACGATCCGCACCTCCGGCGGCAACTGGAGCGGCTGGGGGCCCATCGGCCAGCCGATCCTCGTCCAGCCCTTCTACGTGTGCGGCGCCGACGGCGCCAACGTGAACAACGAGCTGCAGCTGGTGTTCGAGACCTGCAACGAACGCGGCACGCTCTTCCACACCATCCGTCACGCGAACGGCAGTTGGGACAAGGCCGGGAACGTCCAGAGTGCCGTCGACCTCTCCCCCTGGCGGCCGTACTCGGACGGATCGGCCGTCGGCGGCTGACCGCCCCTGGCACGGTCGGCC